>CAZQIJ010000084.1:0-7399 GCA_964592955.1 uncultured Anaerolineaceae bacterium | reverse complement strand
GTGAACATCACCGCGTGAACATCACCGCGTGAACATCACCGCGTGAACATCACCGAAGAATCGTCGGAACTGCTCAGGTATCTTTGACCCCTCACCCCTAAATCCCCTCGCCCTTGCGTGGGAGAGGGGACTTTCTGGCCTGCCGTTCACCCCCTTCGCCCACTGAGGAGAGAAGGGGGCAGGGGGATGAGGGGAATGAAAAAGCGCAGCAGAACCTACCTGAGCAGTTACGAATCGTCACCGAAGGAAAAGACATTGCAGAGAAGCGCTTATCTTCTGATCGTTATGATTGTGCTGCTGGCCCTGCTGCCCGTGCTGGTCAGCGCAGGGGATACCGCCCTGATGGGCAGTGGCAGCGCCCTGCCGGTATGGGCGTCGTGGTGGCTGTGGCACGGGTTCACGCACAACCATTCGCTTGTTCAGCCTATACACCTGCTGTATCCCACAGGGACGAGCATCCTCCCGCTGCAATCGCTGACCACGACGGCGTTCCATGTTGGCTTCGGCGCGCTATTCGGGCCGTTCGCGGGTTACCATCTGGCGCTGGCTGCGTTCGCTGCCCTGAACGCGGCAGCGGGCTATGCTTTTCTGCGCGCAGAGTCGCCAAACCGTCACGCGCCCGCGCTGGCGACCGCAGCCGCGCTGCTGCTGGCGTTCAACCCGGTTACGTGGCACCTGGCCTGGGAAAGCCTCTACAGCCTGACCGCGATTTTCCCGCTGCTGCTGCTGCTGGTGCTGTGGCGGCGGCTTGCCCGGCAGGCCACACTGGCCGCTGCCGCCCTCACCGGCGCAGCCGCCGCGCTGCTGCTGCTGACGGCGATCCCGTTCTGGCCGCTGCTGCTCACCGGTTTTCTGCCCTACGCCTGGCTGAATCGGCAGCGGTTCGCCCTTCCGTCTGACGTTGTGCTGACGGCTGTGCTGGTTTTTACCGGCCTCATCGCCATCTTCCCGCTGCCGTTAATCCTGTGGGCAGGCCCGGCGCACGTTTATGACCTGGATCCTGTCGTGCTGCTGCCGGTTGTCCCGCCCTGGATGGTGATCCTGCTGGGGCTGGCGGCCATCCTGCTGCTGCGCCGCCGGGATGGTGCCCGGATCTGGCAGGTGATCGCCACCGGCAACCTGCTGCTGTATGCCCTGGGCATGCTGCTGCCGTCTGGTTTGCCGCTGACGACGCCTGACGTTTTCGCCTACCCCCTGCTGCTGGCGGCGGCCTGGGGGCTAACGCGCCATGACCTTCAACTGCCTGCGCCCGTCCCGGTGACACTGGCCGCTGTGAGCGCGCTGGCGTTTGCGCTGCTGCTGGTACGGCAGTTAACCCCAGTGCCGAACGCGGCGCTGTTTGGGAAAATGGCGGCTGACCCGGAAAGCTATACCGTGCTGCAAACGCCGTTGGAAACGCGGGTCTACGGTGAGACGGTCAGCCCAGCCACCAACGCGGCGCTTCTGGCGAGCCTTTGGCATCACAAACGGCTCTTTAGCGGCTTGGGGTCGCACGAAGCGGTAGAAAAGGCGCGGGCCAGCCACCAGGCCAATGCGCTCACCCAGCTTGCGCAGCGCGCGCCTGTGCCTGTGCCTGCGCCTTCCGATATGAGGCTGGCCGCCAGCGAACTGCGCCAGACGGTCACCGGGTGGCGGGTGGCCTACTTTGTCCTCGATCCGGCGGCGGATCGTACCCTGATGGCGTGGCTGAACTGGACACTATCGGCCTGCCGCGTCGCCGAACGGGTTACGCCTGCACCGCAGGCCGAGGTGTGGCGTGCCACCTGGCATCCCCAGGGCTGCACCAGCTTCACGCTGACGCCAGACGCGCTGCGCCTGGCAGATACCGGCACCGGCTATCTGCTGTGGAGCAGAGCCGGGTACCATGCGCGGCTCACGGTCACCGCCCAGACCAGCGCCCAGGTCACCGTTAACGGTCAGGCAGCCGGCCAAGTGCGCCCTCAAACGCCGCTGACGGTCGAAATCCGGCGGGAAGACGCCAATCCCGATGGCAGCCTGCTGGTGCGTGGCGCAGCGCTCACCTCGGTTCAGATCGAGGTGTTTCGATGAGGTGCCGCCTGATGTTCAGCCCACTGCCGCAGCTCAGAATATACACAACGAGGTAGCCTGCTGATGACGAACCGACGTATGGATCTTCTGAGTATTCTGACGGTGACCGTCCTGGTGCTCGTCCTGATGGCGGTGATCTCTCCGTATAACGGCGCGACGCTGGATGACTGGGCATTCCCGCTCTACGGAGATCAGCGGCTGCTGACGGTACCGGGTTCTGGCCGGGATTTTGGCATCCTGCCCGTGTTGGTGGGTGAGCTGCTGTTGCCCGGTCGCCTTCCGGCTGCCATGTTCGCGCAGCAGGTCGTGTTCATGATTCTGACGGCGTGGGGACTCTATTATCTGATGCGGCGCATCTTCCCAGGGTCGCGTTTCTATGCCCTGCTCTATGCCATCATCTGGTGCCTGGTGAACCCCACAGAGCAGGAAATTGGCATGACGATGAGCGCAGGCGCGGTTTATACCTTCGTCACGCTGCTCTGTGTGATGACGATCATCGCCCTGCTGGAATTCTGGCTGCAGAAGGGGCGGCAGGCGTGGGCCTTTCTGCTGGTGGCGCTGGTTCTTGGCTACATCACGGTGCGCGCTTACGAAGCCTTCATCGCGCCGATGTTCGCGCTGCCGGTACTGATTTTGCTGCTGGTGCGGGGACGTTCGCCGCGGTCGCGTGCAGCCAGGGTGGGTGCGGCGCTGCTGTGGTACGTTATGATCAGCGCCTCTGCATCGCAGTTTTTGCTGCCGCTGCTAACGGGCAGCGCGCGCGTCACCTATCAGGTGACGTATCAGAACCTGATGAGGGGCGATCCTCTGAACTACGTCAGGGGGATCATTACGCTGTACGAATCGGCATTTGTCCCGGTATCCTTGCTTTCGCTGCTGGTAGGGATCCCGTATCTTGTGCCGTCGCTGGCGATTGCGGCGCTGACGGTTGGAAGTGTGCATACGGTCTGGCGGAGCTTCCCGCAAGACCGCCACCCAATCCCCACGCGCCAGCTCGCAGTTTGTGTGCTGGTGGGGCTGGCGTGGATTGGCCTGGCCGGTGCAGCCTATGTTTACGGCAATCTGGGTTGGCTGCCACGTGCGCAGTTTTTTGCTGAACCTGGTCAGGCCCTGGTGATTTTTGCCTTGATGGTGGGCGCAGCCCGCGTGCTCGCCAGAAAGCGCTCCCCCCTGCCCTACCTGCTGCTGTTCATGGCCATTACTGCCGTCTATGGGGGCATAAACCATCACTGGGCGCAGTTTGTGGGCATCGAGCACCGCGCGCGTACCTTTGCGGAAAGCACCGGCTTTTTCCGCCAGGTGACCGCACTGGCACCCGGTGTGCGCGCTAACACACTCATGATTTACCTCTGCGATGATCCTGGCCTGTACCATTTTGACGATATCGACGCGCTGGCGGTACGGTATCTGTACCAGGCAGATATCCACATGGCACCCCTGGGCGACCTTGCATTCGCGCCTGACAGCGTGACGTTTACCTACAACATCGAATTTTTGAACTTTGGCAGCCGGAATTACGGGTACGACGATATCATCGTGTTTGGGTGTGACGATGAACGCATTACCCTTTATGATGTGTTTCCGCCGGGGCTGGCACCAGAGGGGGCACAGACAAACATTTACGCGCCGTATGCGCTGATCGAACAGGGACTGATCACGGGGAAACAGGCGCGGGCGCTGGGGATGTGAGGGAGGATACGGCCAGGCAGTTAACCGCCTGACCGCCCTGTTGTGATGGGCGCAGCAGGCGCGCTTAACTCTCGATGATTTTCTCGTCGATGAGCTGCTGCTGCACTTTCTGGCCGCGCGGGTTAAAGGCGAAATTCTGACCGTGAATTTCAAACTCAATATCGGCCATCGCCCGACCTGCGCGGTTCTTTTCGACCGTGAACACCACCCAGTTTCTGAACTGGTTTGCCTGATACGGGTTGAACGAGACGTGATCCTTCGCCAGAATCTGATACTTATTATTCATCATAATGGCGATATCGGATTCATAGTCCAGGGCGCTGCTGCCGCGCATATGAAACAGGTGAATGCGTTTGCTCTTCAGCCCTTCGCGGTCTGCCGCCACAATGGCCCATACCGGCACATCGAGCGTCATACCGATGTCCTTAAGACCTTCCACGATGATGGTTACTTTGTCGTTTTCGTCGCGCGGGCGTTCCGGGTGGACGGCGACCTTCTGCAGGTAATCCACAAACACGGTGACATTGCCGCCGGTGGCGTCACACAGGCGGGCAGTCATCTCTTTGATGGAGCGCAGATTGGTAACGGCGGGGCTGGCCTTCAGCAGAAGCATACGGTCGGCATAGCGTGAAACGCGCTGGTAGGCAGAAGATGTCTTGGGGTTCTCGCGCAGGATATCCTGCAGCGACCCCGCGCCGCCCTGACGCCCCAGCATGTCTTTGGCACGCTGAGAGACAATCACCTGGTACAGGTCGCGCAGTTTCAGGCCGCGGTCAACGTCCATATCTGGCGGGTTCACGCTTTCCAGGCACAGCAGCCGGTGCATGAGGTGCGATTCAGTGTGCTCATACGACAGGTAGAACGCGTAATGGTCTGGACGGGACGCAATATTGCGGGCAATCTGTAGGGTGGCAATGGTTTTGCCGATGCCCTGCGCGCCACCCAGCAGCACCAGTTCGGTCTTGCGCAGTCCACCGCCTATAAATCCATCGAGAGGATCAAACCCGGTGGGCATGGGGACATAGTCCACCAGGTCCCCGCGCGACACTTTCTCATTCGCCTCTTGCATCACCTGGGCCAGCGTGCGTGGCAAATGCGGGCTGACGCGCTTGCGCCCCTCACCGCGCGGCTCTCTCGATTCCTGATCAAGAGGCTCTACGCGCCTGGGTCGCTCGTTCCCATTATCATCATTTCCAAAACGACGTGTCGCCATCGGTCAATTCATCCATTTAGAGTTATCTTACACCTATCATGATAGCGAAAGTTAGCACGCGCGCAAATGGGGAAGACGTGCAAAATGTTAGCCCGGCTTTAACGTTACGTTAGTGATACGCTTAACCGTCCTTAATTTACTTTGAAACGTTCCATGTGCTAGAATGCAGAATGTTAACAAACTTCTCACAATATTTCAGTGGGCTGAACAAAGCATTTGCATCAAAGCCAAAACTGTGCTGAAATGTAAACAACTGTAAAGCTCACCTGAGTTGCACTTAACCACAACTTAAAACAGCACGTGAAGTAGTACGGGGGGCGTACCACCATAACGAGTGCACAAAACGCGTAAACGCATCGTTCATACTCAGGTTTGTTGATGTTCTGGCCTGTTGCAGTGTGCCTGGCAGCCAGGAATATCAGCAGAACCTAAGTATCATCGGCTGTGCCAAATTCACCGGCGGGCTGATTTTTCATCGCACTGAGTGTAATTCATCGGAAATTAACAGGCAGAGGGATACCGTGATACAAGAACTCATGAACCGGGCCGACCAGCGCGGCTATATCACTTATGACGATGTTCTTGAACTGCTGGAGGAGGATGGTGACGATGTGGCAACCATCGAGGCAATTCTTTACGAACTGGACGAGCTTGGGATTGAACTGCGGCAGGAAAGCGATGTGAGCGCCCGCATGGCTACCGAAGAACCTGATCTCGACTTTGAACCAGAAGAAATGCTTCAGGACCCCAGCGTTGGCGATATCAACGCCATTTCTGCAGATGACCCCGTTGGCCTCTATTTCCGCCAGATGGCACAAGAACCACTCCTGACCGCCGAAGAAGAAATTGGACTAGCACGCCGCATTGAAATCGGCAAAAAAGCGCAGGAACGGTTGTGCCGTCCGGGTGCGCGCGAACGCCACAGCGATACCTGGCTGCGCCACGTCGAACGGGCTATCCGCGACGGCCAGGCCGCGCGCGAACATCTGGGACGCGCCAACACACGCCTGGTCGTCAGCATCGCCAAACGTTACATGGGCCAGGGACTGCCCTTCCCCGACCTGATCCAGGAAGGCAACGTGGGGCTTATGCGGGCAGTGGATAAATATGACTACCGGCGGGGTAACCGCTTCAGCACGTATGCAACGTGGTGGATTCGCCAGGCCATCACCCGCGCGCTGGCCCAGAAGACCCGCACCATCCGCATCCCCCTGCACATGACCGAGCGCATCCGCCAGATGTACCGCACCGCCCAATCGCTGGAACAATTATTGGGGCGGCGGCCCACCCCGGAGGAGATCGCCTACGAGATGGACATCCCTGCCGATGTCGTCCGCAGCATGATGGACGCCAGCCAGCACGCGATAGCGCTTGAACGTCCGGTAGGCGACGACGGCGACAGCGAGTTTGGCGATTTTATTGAGGATCAGGACAGCCCCAGTCCTGTGGAAGCAGCCACCCAACACCTTTTAGAAGAAACCATCGAAGAAGTCCTTAGCGAACTGACACCGCGCCAAAGCCATATTCTGCGTCTGCGCTTCGGGCTGGGTGGCGGCGAACCGCATACGCTGGAAGAGATCGCCAACAAATTCGGCCTCAGCCGTGAACGGATTCGCCAGTTGGAAAAAGAAGCGCTGCGCCGCCTGCGGCATCCGCGCCTGGCGCATAATCTGCGCGATTACCTGGGCTAACAACATTCTCTCTAACACCTGATACAAGCACAAGGCCGGGCACAGACCCGGCTTTTCATCACAATGGCGTCAACCGCATCATCCACCGCGCACTATCTGTGCTGTTTCTGGCTTCAGCGCTGCAAAGACAGGGTACCGAACGTTATGCCACAGCGACAACGACGGGCGTTTATCGTCACGACAGGCTTCATTCTGGCGCTGACGAGCTTTCTGTGTGCGCTCACCCTCGCCAACCATCCAGAAGGGGTGCTGGGATTTGCCCACATCGGGACGTTGTTCGGGGAACGCGATCCGCAGGGGACGACGGGCTACGATGGGCAGTTTGTGTATTTCATCGCACGAGACGGGGCAGAAGCGGTCCCGCACATCGACGGGCCATCCCTGCGCTACCAGCGCATCCTGCTGCCGGTCATGGCACGCGCGCTGGCCTTTGGAAACGCGGATCTTATCCCCTGGACGATCGTCATCATCAATATTCTGTCGCACAGCATCGGGGCAGGGATCATCGCCTACCTGGTGGCGGGATTCAACGGGCCGGGGGTGCTTGCAGGGCTGATCTATGGGCTGTGGATCGGGGGACTTTTCGGCGTCCGCTTCGACCTGACCGAGCCGCTGTCGATGGTGCTGGCGCTGGCGGCGGTGGTGGCATACCAGCGTGAACGTTACCGCTGGACGATTTTCCTGCTGATGCTTTCCACGATGGCCAAAGAACTGGGGCTGATTTTGGCGGGAGGGCTGGCGCTGCACGCCTTTGCCC
>CAZQIJ010000083.1:11317-13281 GCA_964592955.1 uncultured Anaerolineaceae bacterium | reverse complement strand
ACAAACCAAAACGAATACGCACAATCGTAGGGACGAGGCCCGCCTCGTCCGCCCCGGATTACGCAGGCGTAGTCCCTACAAAATCCGGCGGATTTAAATTGGTTGATCCATCAGACCTGGAGCGAATCGCGCCCTTTCAGCAGCACGTTCCAGTAAAACCAGCGGTAGCCCATCTTCCCCTGATGGTTGGCGCTGGATTCTTCGTTGCGCGCAAATGGCCCCACGACCGGCACCGGAACGCGCCCCGGGCCGCTTTCAAAATCATAGTCAAAATCGACGAGGAAAGCTTTGGCGTCGCCGGTATCGATGAACGTATAGGCGTGACCGTCGTAATGCGCCTTAAGCGGTTCGTGACGGATATGGCTGAGCAGATTCTCGGTCAGCGTAGGCAGCATCGAATGCGCGGCAGAGGCAGTCTTCGGCGCGGGGGTATCTGCCGCGTCACCAATCGCCCAGATGTTTTCCCACAGCTTGCCTTGAAGTGTAAACTTATCGACCGGGAAGTAATTTCGGTCGTCGCCCAGCTCAGACGCGCCCACAAAGGCAGCGCCGCGCATGCGCGCCACCACCACCAGCATATCAAACGCCACCCCGCGCCCGTCTGCGGCATAGATGCGCTTGTCCTCCACGCGCGCCGTATCGAAGCCGGTGACAAGGCGGATGTCTTTTTCAGAGAACAGCGTTTGCAGCGCAGCAGAGGCTTTGTGCTGCTGGGGAAGGGGTTCGCTGTGCGGCGTGATCAGCGTGATCTCGCATTTGTCGCGCAGGTTCCAGCGGTGAAACGCCCAGTCTGCCATAAATGCGAACTCAATCGGCGCGGTTGGCGCTTTGACCAGCGTATCCAGCACCGCGATGACCATGTGGCCGCCCTTCCAGGTCTGAAGCTGCCGGTTGAGCTGTACCGCGCCTTCCAGGGTGTAGAAATCAAACGCGGTCTTGTGCCACGCTTCCGCCAGCCCCGGGGTCAGTTCTGGCGCGGGGTGTGCGCCGCTGGCGATGACCAGTTCCTTATACTGAAGCGCCTGGTTATCTGCGAGGATGACCTGATTGGCCGCCGGTTCAATGCGTGCCACCTCTGCCTGGATGAACTTCACGTGTGCGGGGAGTTGTTCGTGCCGGGGTTTGATGACATCCGTTGTGTTGTAGATATTAAACGGGATGAATGAATAACCCGGTTGATACTGATGCTGATCGTCACGATCAACAACCACGATATTCCAGGTATTGGGGTCAAGGTTGTGCGACATCCGGTTGGCGACCATCGTCCCGGCGGTTCCCCCACCCAGGATAAGCAGCGTGTTCATAACCACAAAGACTCCACAGTCTACGTGAACTTCCTCTCTGTATTGTACACCCGCGCGTGCCATGCCCTTAGTGAGGTCTATCATAGGGCATGTGTGATAATGGTCAGGGATTACCAGAGGTGGCACACAGTGAGCATGCAGTTACAGGTGCTGTGGGCGAATCCCCCTCACCCTAAATCCCTCTCCCACTGCTTCGCGGGGAGAGGGACTTTCAAAAGCAGTTTGCGCCGCCTCTCCTCAACGTGTTGTGGGAGAGGAGGCGGGGGGTGAGGGCAAAACAGCGCATAAATCAATTGACCAACAGCATGCTGTTACAGACAAGAAACGAAGTACCTCACGATGAACGTGCATGGCGTCTGTAGGGGCGGTTCACGAACCGGCGGTTCACGAACCGGCCGCCAAATTTGAGGATCTGCATCTTGAGGTGAGTGCCAATGCCTGCCCGCTGGCGCTTCCACCCTATGGATTTCGCTGGTCTCGTGTGGTTGACGAAACCCGCACTGACCAGCATGAGCAGCCCGAAATCTGATTCTCTGCGAGGCCCGCAGGGGAGATGAGGGCGGGCGTGGCCCCCGCTGAAACAGGCCGCAGGGGTTTGGCGCACCAAACCCCTACCGAAACTCCGGCGCTTTGGGTGCCGCATAGCCATACGTTGGGCAA
>CAZQIJ010000083.1:0-11217 GCA_964592955.1 uncultured Anaerolineaceae bacterium | reverse complement strand
GCAAACGAGGCGCAGGCGCGTCTTAGTCCACAGCCACCGCTTCAACTTCCGGCGGCTTGACGGTGAACATGTACCCTACCCCGCGCTCGGTACGAATGTAGTGCGGGTGGTGCGAGTCCGCTTCCAGTTTGCGGCGAAGCCGGTGCATGTGCACGCGCAGCGTATCTTCATAGACATCTTCGTTGGGCCACACGCGCGCGATGAGCATGCGGTTTTCGACCACGCGCCCAGCATTGCGCAAAAGCACATGCAGAAGGATCGATTCGGTTGGGGTCAAGCCGATGGTTTTGCCCGCCAGAATAATGCGGTTGTGGGCAAAGTCGATGCTCAGATGCTCGTCAATGTGGATGATGGGTTCGCTGGCGTAATCCAGGCTGGGCATGCGTGCCAGAACAACCTGAATGCGGGCTTCAAGCTCTCGCAGTTCAAACGGCTTGACAATAAAATCTTCGGCATACTTTTTCAAACCCTGAACGATGGTCTCGGTATCGTTCGTGGAAGTCACAAAGATGATGGGGACATCCGCCATCGACTTCAGGCGACTGCTGACCTCAAACCCGTGCATGGTGGGCAGCACAAGGTCAACCAGGGCAATGTGTGGCAGCCCACGCTGTTTGATGTGTTCCAGCGCTTCTGGGCCGTCAGCGGTGGTGACGACTTCGTATCCGTGCTTTGTCAGGTAGTCGTTGACAAGCTTGCTGATGCCCGGATCGTCCTCGATTAACAGTACTTTCGACTTCTTCATGGGTTACATTCTCCGCAACATAACGCAATTTCGGCGTCGCGTAATGAATATACACGATATGTAATATTCGGTCAACCGGAACTCTGCTGGGCGGTATAACAGAATATTAATCATTTATGTGCTCAGGGCGATGACCTGAGTAAGTGTCTAAACCGTTGAGCGAGGTTCTGCCCATAAAACAATTGAAACCGAGACGCCTACTTTAATCTAACGCTTTATATTGTAACACGCACCGCCAGATTCAACCCTTAACCTTTGCGGCATTCATGAACCCTTTCTGTGCCTGTGCGCCCTTCAGCAGGATGGCGCTGGTACGAAGCCATACGCCAGCGCCGCCAAACACGCAACTTGCTTTGCGCTGCCCGCGCTTTACGCTATCATTGTTTTCAAATCATTTTTCTCAGTAGGGTGACTAATGAAATCTGATATAGATCGCATTATGGAGGAGCGCGGCCTGCAAACGCTTTTTGTCGTCATCGGCAATCACGTTTACAGCCCGCCGCTGGACTATCTGATTGGCCGGATTGAGCTTTCGGGCGGGATGGCGGTGAAGAAGCGCGGCGAGGCCCCGGTACTGGTGGTCAATCCCATGGAAGTTCAGGAAGCAGGGCACAGCGGGCTGCAGGTGATCTCGTTCACCGAAATGGGCATGCCAGAGATCGTGAAGGAAACCGGGGGCGATGTTGGCCAAACGCAGGCCCGGCTGTGGTCAAATATCCTGCGCAGCCTGAATATCGCCCCCGGCAAAGTGGGGGTTTATGGCACGGTCGAAATCAACCACTACCTGGAGCTGTTCCGGCTGCTGGGGGACATGCACCCGGAATACACCTTCACGGGGGACATGGGAGTCACGATTTTCGAGAAAGCGTACCTGACGAAAGATGCAGACGAACTGACGCGCATTCGGTCGGTGGCGCAGCGCACCAGCGCTGTGGTGCGCGCCACGTGGGATTTCATCAGCAGCCACCGCGCCAATGGCAGCGAGACCGTCATCAAGGCCGATAACTCGCCGCTGACCATAGGCGATGTCAAGCGTTTTGTGCGCCGTGAACTTCTGGATCGTGAGCTGGATGGCGGCGCGATGATCTTTGCGCAGGGGCACGAAAGCGCCTTTCCGCACAGCCGTGGTGAGGATACCCAGGCGCTTCAGCTTGGCCAGACCATTGTCTTCGACCTGTTCCCATACGAGCTGGGTGGGGGCTACTATCACGATATGACGCGCACGTGGTGCATCGGCTATGCGTCTGAAGCGGCGCGCCAGCTTCACCAGACGGTGCAGGAAGCCTTCGACATCGCCGTTGAGTCTTTCCGGCTCGACCGTTCGACCAGCATGATGCAGGAAGCGGTGCTGAACTTCTTCGAGCAGCGCGACCACCCCACCACGCGCAGCCATCCCGGCAGCATGAACGGTTATGTACACAGCCTGGGCCACGGCCTCGGCCTGAATATCCACGAGAACCCGCGCATCACACATGTGACACAGGATCATATTTTCCAGCGCGGCAATGTCATCACCATCGAACCCGGCCTGTATTACCCGGATGAGGATTTGGGCTGCCGCATAGAAGACACGTTTTACATCAGCGAATATGGCGAACTGATTTCGCTGACAGATGTCCACAAAGACCTGATCCTGCCGCTGCGGGGTTAAGTGTGCAGCGGGGACGGCGTTCCCGTCCCCGGCTGCATTGCCATTGCCGCCACGTCACTCCGCAAGTTCTGCCCAGCGTGCCATCAGCCCTTCCAACTGCGCCTGAGATGCCGCATACTGGTCGCTGAGGCGGCGCACATCGTCCACATTCTTCGCCTGGCTCGCCCGTTCCAGAATGCGTTCCAGTTCGCGCAGGTCTGCCTCCAGCGTGCTGATCTGCGTTTCCAGCCTGGCGACCGCCGGATCGGTTTTTTTGCCATTGCTGCGCGCTGGCCGCGGATCCCCCCGGCGCGCGGCCTGTTTCGCGGCCTGCTGCGCCGTCCTGGCTGCTGCCCGCTGAACGTCGCGCGCGGCCAGGTATTCCTGGTAGGACCCTTCAAACACGCTCAGATACCCGTCTTCCAGGTTCCAGATCTGTGAAGCCAGCCGGTCGATGAGGTAGCGGTCATGCGAAACCAGCAGAATGGTCCCCTCGAACCCTTCCATGATCTCCTGCAGGATCTCCTGCGCCATGATGTCGAGATGGTTCGTCGGTTCGTCCATCAGCAGGAAGTTTGCGCCTTCCAGCGCCAGGATCGAGAGCGCCAGCCGCGCGCGCTCGCCACCGCTGAGCATCGACACTTTCTTGTAAACATCATCGCTGCGGAACAGGTAGGCGGCCAGATGGTGGCGCGCCTCGCTGACCAGCATGTATTTATGCGCCAGCAGTTCGTCCAGCACGGTGTTATCTGGGTTCAGGGTATCGTGTACCTGTGCGAAATAGCCGACCTTCAGGCCTGCGCCAGGTGTGATGAAACCGCTCAGCGGCTGAAGGCTGCCCATCAGGGTCTTCAGAAAAGTCGTCTTGCCGGTACCGTTGCGCCCGATCATCGCCGCCACCTCACCGCGCCGCAAGGTGATGTCGTCTGCAAAGAACAGCGAATTGTCCGGGTAGCCAATTTCCAGATGCTTGGTGCGCAGCACCAGGTCACCGCTGCGGTAGGTACTCTTCAGCCGAATCCCCAGGCGCGGGGGGCGCAGGTTGGGGCTGGCCAGGCGCTTGATGGCGGCCTCTGCCTCTGCAACTGTAAGCGGGCGAACCGCGCCGACCCCGGTCTGGCTCCACTGTTTGGACTGCTTGTAGTTCATGATCCCCATCTCCTCGATGGCGACCAAATCGCGGCTGAGCATGCGCAAGCTCCCCACCGCGCGCGGGTTGCTGGACGCGCGCACGATGTTCTTCTTGATGAAATCCAGCTCACTGAGCAGCCGCTGGCGCTCTGTTTCATACACTTTCTCTGCATACTCCCAGCGTTCACTGCGCTGGCGGGCATAGGCGCTGTAATTGCCCCGGTAGACCTCAATGCCCTCCCGCGTCATCTCCCAGGTGGTGTTTACAACCGTATCCAGGAAATAACGATCATGGCTGACGATGAGCAGCGCGCCCTTCCAGGCTTTCAGCGTCGTTTCCAGCCATTCGACCGCTTCAACATCCAGGTGGTTGGTCGGTTCGTCCAGGATCAGCAGTTCGGGGCGTTCCAGCAGCAGGCGGGCCAGCAGGGCGCGGGTTTTCTGCCCGCCGCTAAGCTGGTGCAGGGGGGTATCGTAATGCTGTGGCTTAAAGCCGAGGCCGTCCAGCGTTTGCCGGATGCGCACCTCATAATCGTAGCCGCCGATGCGTTCAAACTCGTCGTGCAGGGCCGCGTACTCTTCCGCGACGCCGTCGTGATAATCCTCCGCCATCGCGTGTTCCAGTTCGCGCATCCGCGCCTCTTTTTCCTGGATGCCCGCAAACAGCGTGAGCATTTCGCCATACACGGTATTCTCGCGCTGGGCAAACGCATCCATCGCCTCCTGGCGCAGATAGCCGATGCGCAGTTCGGGCGCGTGGCGCACGCTGCCCACCGTAGGGCGCGCCAGGCTGGATAATATCAGCAAAAAGGTTGTTTTGCCGATTCCGTTCGGCCCCACCAACCCGATTTTCGCATCCTCTTCGATGCTTACCGAGATATTCTTAAAGACATCGAACGCGCCGAAGCTTTGCCCGACGCCCTGCGTGGTTAAGATCGCCATCTGTGATTTTCCTCGTTCAACCTGGTTCCGTCTGGTTCCGTCTGATTTCGTCTGGGTCCGTTTTTCTGAGCAAGTGCGGGTGGCAGCAAAAACGCTGCAAGGCGACGACCTGTGCAGCGCGGGCGACATCACGCGGGTGCAGTGCCAGCGACAGCAGCCACAAACACACCGTTGTGGATCATTTGGCCGGAAGACAGGAACACAAAACCCGATGCAGCACAGGTCAGCATGAAGACAGTCGCGGCGCGCGTGACTGCTACTTATGTGCGGCGGGGCTTGTGTGCATATCACCGCTCTCCAGGGTTCATAAAAGTCCGGGGAAGCCTATAACGGCCTTGCCAGGACAGCCAAAGTTTACGACAGAACGCCGGGATTTGTCAATTGCGGCGGGGCGCACCTGGGCGTAGGCTGCATGGGTAACCGTGCAGGATCATCGTAAGCGCAGGCGCGCGAGCGTATTGCATGAACACAGCAGGTGCTGTCGGTCAATTGATTTCTGGTAACTGCTCAGCCTTGTCTTGAGCGTGAAGCCATCCCGCCCTGCCCCCTGTCCGAACGCTTCACAGGGACAGAGAGGGAAGTCGTTTCCTGAAGTCCCTCTCCTGGCCACGCAGCGGCGGTCGGGCGAGGGACTTCTGGGTGAGGAGCAGAAGTCGGCAGCAGCATCACCGCCATAAAGACACCTCTGCTGAGGTTTAGTCTGAGGCCGGTTCGCCCTCGACCTGGCTGGTCTGCGGTTCTGACACAGGCACTTCTGGGGCCAGCGGTACGGTGAAGTAGAAGGTGGAGCCGACGTTCAGCTCACTTTCGACCCAGATGCGCCCGCCCATCCGCTCAACAAACATCTGCGTGATCATCATCCCCAGGCCGGTGCCCTTCTGCGCGCGGGCTTTTTCGTTTTCACTGCGGAAATACTTCTCGCGGAAAATTTTACCCAGGTCTTCTTTGCTCATGCCAATGCCGGTATCCTGAATGGCGACCTCGACCATCGGCGGCTGAAGCTGGCCACGCTGGTTGCGGATGGTCTTATCCACACGGGCGCGGATGGTGACCGACGCGCTTTCAGGGCTGTACTTGATGGCGTTGCTCACCAGGTTAACCAGCACCTGAATCAGGCGCTTGGAGTCTGCCATCACAAGGGGAAGGTCTGCCGGGATCTCGTTGTAGATCGTCTGTTGTTTTTCCTGGACGTTCTTTTCGAAGCTGATGAGCGTTTCTTCCAGTGCCTGCATCAGGGACACAGGCTCAATGTTAAACGCCAACTTGTTGGCTTCGATGGCGGCGATGTCGCGCAGATCGTTGATGATGCTCTCCATACGATCGGCATTGTTGCTGATGACCTGCAGCCACTGGCGCTGCTGTTCCGGGGGCATGGTTGCAGCAGCAGCAGGGTTCTGCAGCAGGGCCGCGTACCCTTTGACGGAGGCCAGCGGGTTCTTCAGTTCGTGGGCAGCGAACCCAACGAATTCGCTCTTGGTGTTGGCAGCCTCGCGCACTTCTTCGTACAACTGGGCGTTCAGAATGGCGATACTGGCGTGCTCTGCAAGACGCTGCACAAAGTCCAGGTCAAGCAGGTTCAGGCGCGTGTCGCCGCTTTTTTCCAGGATCAGCACCGCGTTGACGCTGTCGCCAGAGAGCATCGGCACCGTGATCTGGCTGGTGGTGGTGGGGATAATGGCGCGATAATCCGGGTCCATGCTTACATCCGGCACAAGGTCTGCAACGCGGAAACGCAGCACGCGCCGCAGAATGCCTTTGTCCAGGGGCCAGCGGTTGAGGTTATAGTCTTCGGGGAAACTACCGTCGTCGTAGCCCTGCTGTGCCAGCACATCCAGGTGTGAGCTTTCGACAACTACGCCCAAAGCACCGGCGCTTGCGCCCGTGTTGGCAACGGCCCAGCGCACAGTGATTTCTGCCACTTTACGGATGTCCAGCGTGCGGTTCAGCTCAACGTCGATACGTTCCAGTGTTTCCAGCTCTTTCAGGCGGCGGTTCAACTGGCTACCGGTGACTTCGAACAGGCGCGCGTTCTCGATGGCGATAGCGGCCTGACCGGCGAAAGTGGTGAGCAGTTCAACCTCTTCCTGCGCATACGTGGTGCCGTCTTTCTTGTTCAGCACTTCCAGCACGCCGGTAATCTGGTCTTTAGCGATGAGCGGCGCGGCAATCACCGAATTGGTACGGAAACCGCCTTTGGTCACTTCACCCTGCCAGCGCGCATCGCCGCGCGCATCGTTGACGATCACGGGCGTGCCGCTGCGCGCCACTTCGCCCACGAGGCCGCGCCCTGCCGGCAGCCGCTGGCCAATGAGATCTGCGCCTGTACCGCCTACCGCCACACGGAAAATCATATCGCCCGAACCGTCTTCGGCAGCCAGCAGCAGCGACCCGGCTTCGGCGTTCAGAATTTCGACCGCGCTGTTGGTGATGAGGTGCAGCAGTGATTCCACGTCGCTGGATTCCGCCGCGACCAGTTTACGGCTGATGTCGTTGAGCGCTCCGAGCTGGCGGGCACGCACATTGACTTCTGCGAACAACCGCGCTTTATCGATGGAGGTCGCCGCGAGCGCTGCCACATCAGAGAAGATCTTGACCTGCTCGCTGGTATACACTTCGCTGCTGCGCGACTTTCCGGCAGAGAGCACGCCCAGCACGCGGGCCTGGGCAACCAGCGGCACCGCCATCCACGCCTTAATCTGGACGGCGTCATCATAGATGAAGTTTGCGCCGCTCTCTTTGACCGCGCGGCCATAGTCATCCACGCGCAGGGGTTTCACGTCGCGCACCACGGTGCTGAACAGGTCATTCCCCAGGTTCCAGCGTTTGTTTTCGCGGTCCGTATAGCGTTCATCGTTTTCCAGGAAGAATGCGAAGTAGAGCTGCTGCACAGCATTGTCGTAAAGGGCGATGGAGAAGTGCGTAGAGTCGATGAGGCGGCTCGTTTGCGCGCTGATGAGTTCCAGCAGGTCATCGAAGGCAATCGTGAAGTTAACCGCCTGCCCCACCTGGCTGAGCACGTCAAGCTGGCGCACACGCTTTTCCAGCGAGTTGATGACCTGCGCGCGCTCGATGGCGATGGTCAACTGACGCATAATGGCGTCGATAAAGCGCAGCTCTTCGTAGGTATATTCCCCACTGGCAGAGCGTGACGGGCCCAAAATCACGAAACCGTTGAGTTCACTCGCACCCATCAGCCCTACCAGGATGGTCGCCTTCAGAATGGAAAGGCGGCTCTGGTCAACGCGCATTTCAGCGGGGAACGGACGCCCTGGCGGCAGGTACATGGCGGTGCTCATCTGTTTGACCAGCGCAATGACGCCGCTTTTCGCCTCGAAGCGAATGTCTGTATCCGGGTTCGGATCGCCAAACGCGACAAATTCCTCGCCTTCATCGGTGGGCAGGAAAACGAAGACATGCGTGGGTGAAATCGCACGCGTCACCGTGGCCTTAAATTCGCGGATGGTCTCCGCATAACCGGAAACCGAACCCAGTTTGCGGGCGAATTCTTCTGAGATTTCCTGAAAGTTCAGACGCCGACGGTAATAGATCGTATCGATCATCGACTGAATGCGGGTACGCACCGGCACGAACAGCACCGCAATGGAAAACAGGGTCAGCGAGATGATCAGCGGATCGTCTGGAACAACACGCAGCGCCGCCATACTGGCACCCAGGGTCAGCAGAAAGTAGCCCACGATAAGCCCGAACAGCAGCATGGCATAGGTTACGGATTGGCTTAAGACCCGGTCCGTATTAATCCCCTGGCCTTGCAGCACCGCATAAACGAGGCTGAGGATGGGCGGAATGGCAAACGGTGTTGTGGCTTCCAGCGTAAGCGGCAGGGTAAAGGTGCCGCCAAACAGCAGGTTAAAGACCTGCCCCCCCCCCCATAAGCCCACCGGAACGCTGGCCAGCACCAGACCAACCGTAATCATCCCTGCCTGGTCGCGCGTGACGGTGCTTTGCGCAAAGCGCTGCTGCTGCGACACCAAAAAGGCCAGTAGAAGTACGGAGATAACGGTAACCAGCATGGCCAACTGATTGCCTTGAATGTAGCTGCGATGCGTTTCTGGATTCGTGGCAAGGCTAACAGCAAAGATCCCCAGCGGCACAGTAATCAGCAGCGGCAGCAGGGGAATGAAGGGTGCGCGATAGGTGATGCGCAGCGCAGAAGGGAAGACCAAACCGAATGAGACAAGCATCCCACCCAGCAGCGATGCCACGAAGATCCACACCGAAACCAGCAGATGTGTCGAACCCAGGTCAAAGAACCCACCCAGGACGATGGCGAGCAGAAAGCAGATGGCGGCAGCATGGAGCGCGGTGGGCTGGCGTATGCGCAGCACCAGCACCGTTACACCGGCAGCGATGGCAATTAACCCGGAGAAGAACGGCAGTGCGAAGTAAATCAGGAAATCACTGTCTGGCAACTGCGTGAGGGGATACGTTACGGTGTTGGTAACCGCGCTGCCATCATCCTCGATACGCTCGTAGGTGACGGTGATCGGCGTACCGACTGAGGCCTGATCCAGAAAGGCCTGGATCTGCGCGTTGGCTTCTGCATAGTTCGGGGCAGCGGCCAGCGGCTGGCCATTCACACCCGTGATGCGATCACGATTCGTGAGGCCGGCGTCTATGCCGGGCCAGGGCACCCCGCCGGAAGACTGGGCCCCGGTTACAATCTGCGTTTGGGAGAGCATTACCCCGAAGAAGGGCCGCAAGCGAAAATTGAAGGCGGCGATCAGCACGACCACATAGAGGACGACCGTGCCAACTGCCAGCGCAGTGACAATACCCGGCAGCACCCGTGCTGTCAGTACTTCCCGTGACAGCGCGGGAGACGATGGTGTAGATTTGTCAACAGTTGTTGTACGGCTCATGGGGTGTTTCCGTTAAGTCTGTCACCAATTTGGGGTAATTGTAACACAGCTTGATCCCAAGCACTATCAATGCAAATGTCTGAAATTGGTGAAGATCAGGCACAGCGCGAAACCCTCTGACGGTGTGTGAAACCGTCTGTTATAATCTGCCCTGGTGCGCGTAAGGCTCGCGCTGCACACGGGCTGCCGAAGCGCGCAGCCTACAGCCTCTGTTAACAAAAGATACTGACACATAGAGATAGGCTTTTAAGATGGCAGAGAGACCAATTCGTGTTCTGATCGCCAAACCCGGCCTGGATGGGCATGATCGCGGCGCAAAGGTCATCGCGCGGGCGCTGCGCGATGCGGGGATGGAAGTAATCTACACCGGGCTGCGGCAGACACCGGAAATGATTGCCGAAGCGGCGCTGCAGGAAGATGTCGATGTCGTGGGACTGAGCATCCTCAGCGGCGCACACATGACGCTGGTACCGCGCATTCGTGAAGTCATGAATGCCCATGAACTTGGCGATATTCCGCTGATTATTGGCGGGATCATCCCGGATGACGACAAAGCGAAGCTCGTGGACATGGGCGTGATGGGCATCTTCGGGCCGGGCAGCAGCACAGAGGAAATCACGACACGCATCCGCGAGATCGTGAGCCAAAAAGGTGAACGCAGTACGCTATGAGTGATCTGGTAAGCGACCTGCTGGGGGGCAGCCGCCGGGCACTGGCACGCATGCTGACGCTGGTCGAGAACAACCATGCGGGGGTCGAACAGGCACTGGCAGACTTGTATCCCCACACTGGGCACGGCTGGATCATCGGGGTCACTGGCGCGCCCGGCACCGGCAAAAGCTCCCTGGTGAACGCCCTGGCCAAGGCCTACCGCGCGCAGAAGAAAACCGTCGCCATTGTTGCCGTAGACCCCACAAGCCCATTCACGGGGGGGGCCATTCTGGGTGATCGTATTCGCATGCGGGATTTGTCTGGCGACAGCGGGGTGTTCATCCGCAGCATGGCCACGCGCGGCAGCCTGGGTGGGCTGGCACGCGCCACGCGTGACGTTATTCGGGTGATGACCGCCGCCGGGTTTGACATTGTGCTGGTGGAGACTGTGGGTGCGGGCCAGAGCGAGGTGGATATTGTGCGCACCGCGCAGACCACACTGGTGGTTGAGGCACCGGGTCTGGGCGATGACGTGCAGGCGATTAAGGCCGGGATCCTGGAAATTGCCGATGTGCTGGTCGTCAACAAGGCAGACCGTCCGGGCGCGATCAATACCGTGCGCGCCCTTAAAGCCATGCTGGAGCTGGGGCACCCCACCGCGCGCAGCATTGCGCATCACGGGCGGCTGATGGACGTGCCCACCGCGCCAGAACCCGCGCCCCATGGGCCGTTATGGATACCCCCCGTCATCCAGACGAGCGCGGCACCTGAATCCGGAGAAGCAACCTCACTGGATGAACTGGTTGGCACCATTGAGGCGCACCGGGCGTTTCTGACCGAAAACAACATGCTGGCAGCGCAGGAGCGCGAGCAGATCGAGATCGAACTGTTCGACCGCCTTCAGTATGCACTGCTGCAGCGCCTCATGCGCGGCATCCCGTCTGGCACGCTCGAAAGCATCATCGGGCGCGTGCAATCCCGTGAGCTGGACCCGCAGAACGCGGTGCGGATGCTGCTGGATACACAGCCCGGCTGAACACGCGCCCTGCCCTGAAACGTGAAACGCCCTGACGGCTCAGACATCAGGGCGCTTCACGAAAGGAGAGGAGAGGAGAGACACGGAAAACGTTAACTGTCGATGACTGCTTTGCCAGAAAACGGCGCGCGAATCAGCGGAGCGATGAGACAGAAGTTAAACACGCCCGCCAAAATCGGCACCACACCAATCACCGCCATGA
>CAZQIJ010000082.1:0-13395 GCA_964592955.1 uncultured Anaerolineaceae bacterium | reverse complement strand
GGATAGCTGTAATCGGCACCGTCGATGAAGGCGGTGAAGTCTTCAACGCTGACGTTTGCGCCTTCGGTGCGGGCTGCCCAGGTATCCAGGTAAGCCTGCTCGGCATCCGGGCGGGTGGGCATGGGGCCGAAGCTGGCGCTGGCCACGGAACCGGCACCATCAGCATTGGTCAGGAAGTTGGCGAGCTGCCAGGCGGCGGCGTATTCTTCGTCTTCCAGGTTGGCGGCCACCCCATAGCACACGGTGAAGGCCATGGTCGCCTGGGTGCCAGCCGTGCCAGCCGGCAGCGGCGCAACGCCCCAGTTCACATCCGGGTAGTTATCCAGCATAAACTGAATAACCCAGTTGCCTTCCATCGCCATCGCGGCGCGGCCAGTGCCAAAGGCTTCGCCACCCCACCCGGCATCCACAGCCGAGGGCGGGCCGCCGATGCCGTCCTGGGCAAAGCTGATGTAGAATTCAAGCGCTTCGCGGGCTTCTGCGCTGTCGAGCGTGAGGTTGCCTTCTTCGTCGAAGAGCTGTCCGCCAGCCTGGTACAGGAAGGGCAGCCAGCGTTCGAGGTTGGGCGGGGTCACCAGGCCGATGACACCGGCCTCTGTGTCGGTGAGGGCTTCGGCGGCGGCGCGCAGGTCATCCCAGGTCCATTCGGCAGTCGGGTATTCCAGGCCAGCCGCATCGAACAGGTCTTTGTTGTATTGCAGGGTCATGGTGGAGAAGTCTTTGGGCGGGCAGTAAAGATCGCCGTCATACACAAAGATATCGAGCAGCGCCGGGTAGAATCCGTCGGCATTTTCGATGTCGTCTTCACCGATGGCCACCACACCCGCCTCTGCCCAGTCTGGCAGGCGCGAGCTGTCCACGTAGAAGACTTCGGGATAGTCGCCGCTGGCGAAGGCCGTCTGCATCTGCACGTTGTAGTCAGACGCGGGCACAAAGCTCACGGTGATATCCGGGTTGGCTTCCATGAAGGCTTCCAGGCGCGCGTTGAGCGCGGCATCTTCGGCCGGGTTAGACGACCAACCGGCAACGACCAGGCTGAGGCCCTCGCCGACCTCCTCACCGCTGGTGAGGGGTGGGAGCGGGGTAGCGGTGGGATCCTGCGCGAAGACTGATCCAGTGACCAGCAGCAGCGCGAAGAGAACTGCAATGCGCACGAGACGTTTGGTTAACATACTGCATTACCTCCAAGAATAGTTTAACTTGAACAGTGCAAAACCCTGGCCCTGAAGGGCTTCAAGGGCCACTGCTGCCGTGAAGCGTGGCTTTCGCGGCAGGAATTGACCTTGAAACGGCTTCTTCCCCACCTGGGGTCAGGCGGGCCTGGTCGCTGGTGCAGCTATTTAGCGTTGACATTGCAATCCGGTGATGTTTTGTAGGGCTGCAAGGTGCGCCTCGCCTCCTGCGGATTGCCAGAACAGCTTATCAACCGTCAATAACAGCGCAGGCGCTGCGTGCCCGGTATGCTCATGCCGCGTGGTGCGTAATCCAGCAGCAGGATAAACAGGCCGGGGTGCAGCAGCACTGTGCGCCGCCGGGGTCATAGGGGGGGACGAAGCCCCCGGAACCGCTTCACGCTCATCCTGTTGTGTGGGGGCGTTTGACCGTAAACGGCAGACGCTCGCCCTGGTAGCGCACGCTGAACGACACGCTTTGCCAGTGTTCGGGCAGCCTGGGGTCGGTCTTCAGGGTACCGTCTGCGGCGATGTGCAGGCCGCAGAAGCCAAAGACCACCGCCTGCCACAACCCGCCGCAGGCCGCGCCATGAATGCCATCGCGCACATTGCCCTTGTTATCGTTGAGGTCGATATGCGCGGCATGGTCAAACATCTCATAGGCGACCTCTGGCAGATCCAGGCGCGCGGCCACCCAGGCATGTACCGCCGGGCTAAGCGACGAGCCGTGATCCGTGCGCGGATAGTAGGTATTCCAGTTGTTAAGCATCACCTCACGCGGGCCGATTTCGTCGCCAAGCAGCGCCATCATCATGACGACATCGGCCTGTTTGATGACCTGAGAGGCCAGCGCGCGTTCGTGCCCCAGGATTGGCCACACGCCACCCACGCGCGGCTCGTAGCGCGGCACCGGGATGTATTCGAGGTCAAAGAAGCCATCGAACTGCACATGGATCTGCCTGGCGGCGTCGAACGGCAGCACCATGCGGGTGATGATGTCGCGCCATTGGTCCAGGCGGGTCGGCGTCAGGCCAAGCTGCACACCCATGCGCCGCGCGTCGTCCGGGAAGTGCGCGCTCAGCCAGTCCCACAGGCGCAGGGCGGTTTGCAGGTGCCACACCACCATCCGGTTAACAAACACGCTGTTATCGATGTTCTCGTGATACTCGTCCGGGCCGATCTGGTTCGTCAGCACATAGCGACCGTCTTTTTCTTCGGCGCGGCTGCCCCAGAAGACGGCGGTATCGAGGATCATCTCTGCCCCGTACCGGCGCATGAAGTCGTCATCGCCCGTCCAGCGCCAGAACTGATGAATGGCATAGGCGATGTCTGTGGAAATGTGCTGCTCGTTGTCGCCCGTCCAGATGCGAATGCGGGTGCCGTCTGGCATGGGGTCGGACCACTGCGGCGTGGTTTCTTCGCCGGTATCTGTGCTTTCCCACGGGAACATTGCGCCTTCATAGCCGTTGGCCTGGGCTTTGCGGCGCGCACCCTCCAGACGGTGATAGCGGTACATAAGCAGGTTGCGGGCGATCTGCGGTTGGGTGAGCGTGAGCGGCGGCAGGATAAATAACTCGGTATCCCAGAAGACATGCCCTTTGTAGCCGAAACCAGACAGCGTCTTCGCGCCGATGCTCACATCGTCATCGTGCTGCGGCGCGGCGATGAGCACATGATAGGTGGCAAACCGGATGCCGACCTGCGCGGCTTCGTCGCCTTCGATCTGAATATCGCTCTCGCGCCAGCGGTGCGCCCACGCCGCGCTGTGCGCCTCGCGCTGGCGGTCATAGCCCCCGGCGGCGGCGCTGTGCGCTTTGCTGACGGCGGTTTCCAGCAGCTCACTGCGGGTGCTGGCATCGCCTGTATCGCGGCTGGTGTAGAGGCTGGTGAATTTGTCGAGCGTGATTTCGCCGAACTTTTCCAGATGCGCCTCTGCGCGCAGCACCGGGCCGCGTTCGGCGAGGCCGGTCTTCACTGGCAAACCGGCCACGAGGCAGGACGCCATCGCCATGCGGTAGCCAGACTGCCCGGTGACCCCGGTCACGGCCACGTGATCCTGTGCGGTGTGGGGGGTCAGTTCGCCCCAGTGCGTTACGCCGAGGTTATGCGCGGTGGTGACATCGATCCCGGCTTCGATTTCGATACGCGGCGCGCCGTCCACTGCGATGATCTGCACCCGCTGCGCCAGCACATGCACATCGCTGAGGCTGGCAAAACGTTCAAACACCAGGCGCACGATGCTGCCAGAGGCGGCACGGAACAGCACCTCACGGCGCAGCAGCGCGCGGTCCATGTGCAGCGTGCGCTTATACCCCAGCACCACGCCTTCGGTGGGGCGCGCTGCGCTGTCGCTTTGGCGGGTGTCCAGGTGGAACGGTGTGCCGTCTATGGTGAGGCGGAAATCCAGCCAGTTGGGGAAATTCGCCAGCTCTGGCACCAGCATGCCGGTGGCGTGATCGTAGATGCCGTGAACGAGCGTGGCGGGCATGGGGCTGCCCACCGTGTAACCTTCTTCAAAACTGGCGCGGGTCCCCAGGTAGCCGTTGCCAAGGGTGAAGATTGTCTCGTAATAGTTTACGCGGTCTGGATGGAAGGGATACTCTGTGATTGACCAGAGACGCATACCCAACCTCGCCTTCTGTTTGTGGGTGTCTCAACAAGATTAAGTTCGGCATGTCTTAAACGTTTAACCGCCTTAAACGTTTAATGTAGCGCGTTCTGTGCAAAATGCAACGCACTTCCTGGAAGATTTATCTAAGTCTAACCCTCACAAAAAGATGTAATAAACCACTTCACAAGCTATCGCAGGAAAGCCAGCAGTCGCTGCTCTGCCAGGCCGGGGATGTCCTTGGTCAGGGTGTGCCCGGCCTGCGGCAGCACCTCAACCGTTACCGCTGGGATGTGGCGCGCAAAGCGCACGCTGTGTGCGGTGTGGCACAAGGCATCGTGTTTGCCCATCAGCACATAAACCGGCGCAGAGATGCCGCGCAGTTCGTTGGGGTGCAGGCGCGGCGGCAGCGGTTGGTAGCGGTGATGGCGCAGGGTGAGGCGCAGCCCGCGCAGCGACTCGTCATGGCGCGCATTCAGGGCGTGGTGCGGGGCGCTGGCCATCTGCATGAAGCGGCGCACATTCTCATCGCTGGGATGCAGCAGCGCGGCGGCGGCGCGCAGCAGCACAGACGGCCCCGGAATCAGGTGTGCCAGGCCAGCGGTACTGATGACGAAAGCGCGCAGCACGCGGTGGGGCGCGTGGGCCGCCGCCTTAAGCGCCATAAAGCCCCCGCCTGAAATGCCGACAACGTGGGCGCGCTCCACATGCAGGGCGTCCATGAGGTCGCTCACCCACAGGCCGCAGGCGCTGCCGCGCGTGGCAAGGCGTGTGGGGGCGCTGCGCCCGGTGTGGCCGATGATATCCGGGCAGAGCAGGCGGTAATGCCCGGCGAGCAGCGGCAGGTTCAGGTCATGATAGAGGTCGGCGGCGCTGCTGCCCCATCCGTGAAAGAGCAGCAGGGGCGGCAGGGCGCTGTCTCCCGCGGCCAGCACATGGGTATGGCCGAAACGGGTGGGGACGGTGTGGGACTGGTACGGGATCTGCCAGCGTTGCAGGCTGTTATCGTAGTGGCGTTGGACGGCAGCGCAGCCCTGCGGTGACCAGTAGAGCGACTGTGCAGTCAAGATCACATCCTCAGGTTAGTCCAGCGTGTTCATTTGTATCGTAACACATGCGGCGGTGCAGCGGTGGCAATGTTCACCCAGGTCTAAGACGACGGTTGACCTACGCTGTGGCGGCAGCGGGCAACTGACTCGTGACAAGCGCGCTGAAGCTGGCGATAATTTCCCCCGCTGCCTTGTAACGCGTTACGGGGTAACGCCTTTACTGGTAAGTTGATCATGATGGGGATGGATTGAGGAGTCAGTCGGATGAAAATACGCGCGCTGGTGCTTAGCGCACTGCTGGTGCTGCCTGCTGCGGCAAGCGGACTTCAGGCGCAGTTCAACCCGCACTACAACCCGGCGGTGTGTGCGGATCACGTGCCCGGTGAAGCGCTTTCTAACGCGTGCCGGGTGATGATGGAACAGTTTCCGGTTCCGCCTGGTGAGCCGGTCTCGCGCGATGGCTATACGCTTGGGCAGTACAGTTTCTGGCGCATCGGCCCGGCGGCCACGCCGCTGTATGACGTGCCGAACGGCGGTGTGGTGGGGGAAATCCCTGCCGGGTTCAACTTCGTGCGCGCAATCGACCTGAGCGTGGACGGCTGGCTGCAGATCAACGGCGGCCAGTGGATACAGCGTGCCCTGGGCGAATATCGCGCCGCGTCTGAATTCACCGGGGTGACCCTGCCGGACGGCATCGCGCATGAATGGGCATACATCCTTGACCTGAGCCGCATCTACGTTTCGGAGTACCCAGGCGGGCCGCCCTCAGAGGCCACGGGCCGCTACCTGAACCGCTACGAACGGGTCAATATCTTTGCGCGCCAGTTCGATGACGAAGGCTGGGAATGGTACATGATCGGGCCGGATCAATGGGTTAAGCAGACATTTGTGGCGAAGGTGCATGGGGTGGAACGGCCTGAGGGGGTGAGCGGGCGCTGGGTGGCCATTGACCTGTATGAACAGACGCTGGTGGCCTTTGAAGACGATACCCCGGTCTTTGCCACGCTGGTGGCCACCGGCATCCCGCCGAACGATACCAACGAAGGGCTGTTTGAGGTGTGGGCAACCGTAGACCGCGACGATATGAGCGGGGCCACCGGCGCGCCAGACAGCTATGCGCTGCAAAGTGTGCCCTGGGTCATGTACTTTGATGGTCAGATCAGCTTGCACGGCACCTACTGGCATGACCTGTTCGGCTACCGGCAGAGCCACGGCTGCGTGAATCTCAGCATCAGCGATGCGCGCTGGCTGCAAGCCTGGATGAGCGAAACCGAGCCAGACGAAGACGGCGAAATCGTGAACCATGTGCTGGTGTACAGCTCCGGCGAATATGGCGGCGGGGTGATTCGCGGGCAGTAGACGCTTCACGCGCCAGCGCCACAGCACTATAATCAACCACCTGGATGGGTGGAGTGATGAAACATGCAGAACGAAAACTTCTGGCAGCGGTTTGATTATGTGTTGTTTGGCGCGGTGCTGGCGCTGATCATCTTTGGCATTCTGATGATTCGCAGCGCGACGTATGACGCCATCGACCCTTCGCTGATCAACCGTGTACCAGACCAGATCCTCTACGCATCAATTGGTGTGGTGCTGGTGTTTGTGCTGGCGGCGGTGGATTACCGCATGCTGGGCGGCCTGCACCTGTGGCTGTACCTGATTATGGTGCTGCTGCTGGTGCTGGTGCTGGGCCTGGGGGTGGAAGGGGAAGCAGGCGCGCAGCGCTGGATTAACGTCGGCATCCAGATTCAGCCGTCGGAAATCGGCAAAATCCTGGTGATTATCACGCTCGGCCAGTACCTGTCGCGCCGCTACCAGGACATCGGCAATCCGCGTGTGCTCTTCGGTTCGCTCGTGCATCTGGGTATTCCGGCTGGGCTTGTGTTTATCCAGCCCAACCTGGGGACGACGATTGTGTTTGGCGTGATCTGGTTCACGCTGGTGTGGGCGGCGGGTTTAAAGCTGCGCCACATCGGTATCGGCGTGATTATCGCGATTGTGGGGCTGCCGATCCTGTGGTCGCGCATGGAAGGGTACCAGCGCCAGCGTGTGACCACCTTTCTTTTTCCTGACCAGACCGACCGCGACACGTTCTACAACATCGAGCAGGCGCTTATCAGCATCGGATCTGGCGGCGTGTTTGGCAAAGGGTACAGCGCAGAAGGCACGCAGAACCGGCTGCGCTTCCTGCGCGTGCGCCACACAGACTTTATCTTTAGCGTGATTTCGGAAGAATTCGGGATGGTGGGCGCACTGGGGGTCATGGGAGGCATTGGGCTGGTGCTGATGCGCATTCTGCGCGGCGCGCGCATGGCCAGCGATGCGCTGGGCAGCATGATCTGTTATGGCATCGCGGCCATTATCTTTTTCCAGACCGCGGTTTCGATTGGCATGAACCTGCGCATGCTGCCGGTAACGGGACTCACGCTGCCGTTTATCAGCTCTGGGGGAACGTCCCTGTTATCGATGCTGGCCGGTGTGGGGCTGGCGCAGAGCGTCATTGTGCGGCGGCGGCGGATTTAAGCGCAACTGGGCGCGCCGCCACACAGAATTTACGCTATTCAGATTCGGCGGCCCGGCTGCCCGCGTGAAACGCATTGATGAACGCCAGCCCTTCGGCCTCAGACCACACCACACGTTTACGATTCTGCTGCGGCGAAATCGAAAGCTCCACACGCAGAATACTTTCCTGCAGGCGCGTTCCCACCAGCACGGCAACCGGGTGATTGGCCAGCTCAAAGCGGCTGTTAAGATCCTGGCTCTGGCGCTGCGCGGCGGTCAGGTTGCGGCTTTCAAACTGGCTTACGTCCCTGAAATCGTAGATTGACCCCAGCGCCCGCCCCACTTCCAGCGGGTTACGCTGAATCACGCCGCCCAGTTCGGTATAAAACGCGCGGGTAGTCTCTGGTGAAAGCGTCCCGCGATACCGGACATGCAGCACACGTTCATCGGTATCGTACCAAAGGGTGAAGTTGTCGCGTTCAAGATGTTCAATGATCATGTTGGGTTCCTCAATGGAAGGTACGGGTACCTTAATACTAGCAAATGGCGGCGATCCTGCAAGTGCAGCGTCGCAAATGCATACCCCCATGCCCGCCACTGGTGCGGCAAGCGCCTAATTCGACATCGCTGTAGCGCGAAAATGTGCCATAATTGGGGTCTGGTGGCATCCTGCCTGCCAGGGCGCATCCTTGAACGAGGCGCAAACGCCAACAGACCCTCGGCCCACACTTTATGACTGGCAGCAATCACGAAAGGCATTAGTAACTCAGCATATGGACGCACTTAAAGAGCGTATCCGCCTGGAAGGGAAAAACCTGGGCAACGGCATTCTTAAGATTGACAGTATCCTCAACCACCAACTGGACCCTAACCTGATGCTGGAAATGGGGCGCGATATGGCAGCACGCTTTACGCACCTCACGGTTGACCGCATCCTCACGGCGGAGATTTCTGGCATCGCCCCGGCGATGATGACCGGCCTGGCCATGAACGTGCCGGTGGTGTATGCCCGCAAGATGAAGCCCATCACGATGTCTGGACCCGTGTACCTGGAAAACGCGCCCAGCCACACCAAAGGGGTGGAGGTGGGGCTGCTGGTATCGGCAGAATTTCTGCATGCGGGGGAGAATGTGCTGATCGTGGACGACTTTCTGGCATCTGGCAAAACGCTGGCAGCGCTGGCGCGCATGGTCAGCAGCGCGCGCTCCAACCTGGTGGGCGTGGGGATCGTCGTTGAGAAGACATTTGAGGGCGGGCGCGAATTCATGCGCAAGGCCGGCTTCGACGTGCCGATTGAATCGCTGGTGACGATCACCAATATGGACGACGGCAAAATCGAAATGGCATAGCACACGGCTTATGGACAAACCAAAACGCATACGCACAATCGTAGGGACGAGGCGGGCCTCGTCTGCCCCGGACAACTGGAAAATATGGCCACGCTGGCCGTGATTGTCGTCATCCGCACCTTCCTGGGCTGGGGCCTGGAAGTGGGGCTGAATGGCGGCTGTCCCTGGCAGGGGGCCAGCGGCCCCGCTGAAGGGGACTGATGCGCGTTAGCCCCCGGTGCTGATGGCGCGAAACAGAATACCGATCATGAGCAGAAAGCCCCAGATGTAGCTGCCCATGGCCGGGCGCTTGCTGGTGGTGGTTTCCACATAAACGAAGAACGGCAGCGCCAGCGCAGCCCCGGCACCGTAGATCAGGTGTACGGAGTCCAGCGGCTGGCCGCCCATGCCGAACATCATCACGACGCCCAGCAGCGCCTGAAACACCATTGTCCCGGTGATGACGTAAACCCCTCTGCGAAACCAGGGGGTAACATCCCCCTTGCGGATAATGCCGGTGTAAACAGCAATTGCCAGCATGAGCGGCGCGACGGCGAACGCGTAGCGGCTGAGGTGCCAGTGGATAACCACCAGGATCGTGTAGAGCGGCGGCTGACCGTACTGGCGGAAACTATCCAGGAAGGCCACCAGCACAAACAACACCGTAGCGGCCAACAGCGCGCGATCCGGTGCCCACTGCTGCCCACGCGGTGTGCCAGACCCGGCAGACGATGGCTGTAACGATTCTTCGCGCATGGTTTAATCCCCTGTTCCGGCAGCTTCGGCGGTTTCGCGCGTGCGGCGGGGTGTTTCCTCGGCGGGGCCGGTGGCCATCAGAAAGCCCATGAAGATCAGCACCGCGCCCAGCATCTCGCCGAAATACTTGAATGACGGATCCCCCAGGCGCAGCAGCGCGCCACCGATGGCCGGCATGAGGCCGCCCGCCGCAATCAACCAGTTGCCCATCATCCGGCTGCGCAGGATTTCCTTGCGGCGAAACAGGATCGCAGAGTAGATCGCGCCGCCCACGAGCGCAATCGTACCCCATATGTTCATGATGGGAGAGAAGAAGCGCACCGTGCCGCGCGATTCTGACGGCATGATGCCCGGTTCGAGGATCGTGCCGTCACTGTCCAGCACCGGGCGGTAGATCTCGGTCATGTCTGCGCCGGGACGCCACGCGTCGGCATTGAACGGGGTGAGGAACAGCGTCCAGGGCAGCGTCATGACGCCGACGAGAATGAGCGCCATCTGCAGGTTGGCGGCCACGTTGCCGCGCCGCCACAACAGGAAGACCGTCCCCTGTCCCAACCAGGCGGCCACCATCAGCGCGCCTGTCCAGTACCAGAGGCCGAAGAAAAACGGGCTCCACGCGAAATACAGCACGACCTGGCTGAATGTGCCCAGGCAGTACATGAGCAGGCCGACCGCCCAGGCCAGATGATGGGGGCGGCGGCGTTCCAGCCAGCGTCTGAAAACCAGCGCCGTAAAGACGCCGGTGGTGAGCGTACTGATGATCGAAACGACCAGTGCTAACGAAACCATGGTGTGACTCTCAGCCTGAAAATCTACAGAAATCTACATAAGTTTACCGCAGGACGGGAAATTTGTCTAAAGCGGATGCACGCACTACAATATGAGAAGTTGGTTTTCGTGACTGGGGGGGTGACCATGTATGACTCTGCGATCCTCGAACTTGCCATCGGTCTTATCTTTGTCTTCAGCGTGCTGTCGATTCTCGTGACGCATCTCAACAGCTTTTTGGGGACACTGCTCAAATGGCGGTCCCGGCATCTGGTGGACGCATTCGAAGGGTTAATTGAAGACCCGGAACTGCGCGCCAAACTGCTCACCCACCCGCTGGTGAATCTGGTGAAACCAACAACCCCACCCCAGGCTGGACTGTCTGCACAGGCTGCGGCCAGCATCAACCAGGCAGATGAGGTGAATCCGCCAGGCGGCGGGGCCACGATCCCCTGGTGGAATCTGCTGGCCCGCTATCGCGCGCTCGCCATGCACACGCGCCAGCTTACCGGGGTGAACAATGTGGCACCAGATACGTTCAGCGAATCCTTCATCGGGACGATGATCGCGGCGGCTGGCACAGCCCTGTATCTGCCGCTGCAAACGGCGGTAGAAGCCCTGCCCGCCAGCAGTTCCCAGCCGGAACACGACTTCAAGGAACGGCTGCGCGCCCTGAACCTGGCCCTGCAGAACAGCTTCTCGCACGTCACGCTTGATGCGATCAGGGCAGAGATCGCCGCTGCGCCGCCGGAGTATAAAGATGCGCTGGAAACTGCGCTGGCAGCAACCGACCTCATTTACAAGGATGTTTGCTACGATGTCGAAGCGATGGTGCCGCTGCTGGCCGGTGTGAAGAAGATCAACAACGAAGCCTTTCGCCAGGCGATGGAATCGATTCTGGTGACTGCCAGAGATATCGACGAAGCCCGGGTGAAGATCAAGAACTGGTACGATAATGTGATGTGGCGCGCGACCCAGCACTACAAAGAGAAGATTGCGCTGGTGTCGTTCTGGATTGCGCTGGTGATGGCCGTCACGCTCAATGTGGACTCGCTGCACATCGGGCGCGTGCTGTGGGAAGATCAGGATCTGCGCCTGACTGTGGCGCAGGTGGCGCGCGACAGCGTGCTCGCTGGCGAAGTGGCCGGCCAGGCGATGACTACGCCCGACCTCGGCGCGCAGTCCGCCGAACCGGATCCCACCGCGACGCCTGATCCGAATGCTGAGCCAGCGCCGATCCCGTTTGATGCGCCTTCCGAAGCGCCCACCACGCAGGAACTGCTGACCGAGACGCTGCAGGATGCCGACGCCATCTCAGAGACGCTGGAACGGCTGATTTCGCTGAACCTGCCCATTGGCTGGACGAATAACCCCATTAGCGCCGAATCCGTACAGGCTGCGGAGGCGCTGGCGCAGCAGAACCCGTATACCGACCCGCGCAACCTGGCGAATTTGTGGCCGCTGGGGAACCCCTACTGGGGTTCGCTGGTGCTGGCGAAACTGGCAGGCTGGCTGATCACGGCGGTGGCGGCGGCACAGGGCGCGCCCTTCTGGTTTGACCTGCTGAACAAGATCGCGCGCGGCAAATAGCGGCGCGGCCTTGATCGCGCTGGTATTCGCCGAACCTCACTGCGATGGTACAATGCAGCCCACAGATACTGTATGCCCCTTCATTCATCAGGACGCGCGATGGCCGACCCGATTCGTGTGCTGCATTTTGCCGATACGCACATCGGCATGGAAAATTATGGTAAAACAGACCCTGACACCGGGCTGAGTACGCGCGTGGTGGATTTTCTGCGCCGCATGGATGACATCGTGGCCTATGCGCAGGAGCGCGAGGCAGACCTGGTGATTTTCGCCGGGGACGCCTTCAAGACACGTTCACCCAACCCCACATTCCAGCGCGAGTTTGCGCACCGCATCCGCGACCTCTCGCAGCTTGCGCCAACCGTGCTGCTGGTGGGCAACCACGATCTGCCGCCAACGGTGCTGAAGGCATCCAGCATCGAGATCTACGAGACGCTGGCGGTGCCGAACGTGTGGGTGGCCTACGACTACGCAGGCCGCGCGATTGAGACGCGGCGCGGGCCCGTGTATGTGGGTGCCGCCCCCTACCCGATCCGGGCGCGCCTGCTGGAAAATATCCCCACGATGGGCATGACCATCGCACAGACGGACGAACTTCTGCAGCAGCACCTTTCCGAAATCCTGGATGCGATGGCGCGCGAAGCAGACCAGCACGCCATGCCGCGCCTGCTGACCGGGCATTTTACGGTGAGCGGCGCGGTGGTGGGCAGCGAACGCGGCATTATGCTGGGGCGCGATATCAGCATCCCGAAGGCGGTGCTGGCGGATGACCGCTGGGATTATGTCGCCCTGGGGCACATTCACAAACACCAGAACCTCACCGATGGGCGCATCGACGCGCCGCCGGTGGTGTACAGCGGCAGCATTGAGCGTATCGATTTTGGCGAAGAAGGCGACCCGAAAGGCTTCTGCTGGGTGGAACTGAGCCGCGACGATACGCGCTGGGAATTTGTGGAACTTAACGCGCGCCCCTTCGTGACGCTGAAAGCGGATTTCCGCCGCAGCGAGAATCCCACGCAGGAGATGATACGCATCATCGAGAAGCACAATCTGCGCAGTGCGGTGGTGCGGGTGCTGCTGCAATTCTCGCCAGAAACCGAGGCGCGCTTCAACGAGGCAGCAGTGCGCGAGGCGATCAAACGCGCCGGGGTGTTTCACTTCGCCACCCTGCGCAAGGAGGTTGAGCAGCCTGCGCGTGCCCGGTTGGGGGCCAGCCCAGAGGGGCTTACGCCGCGTGAACTGCTGGAGCGCTATCTGCTGAGCCGCGACATCCCCGCCGACCGGCGCGAGGCGCTGCTGGAAGCCGCAGACAGCATCTTCAGCAGCAGCATCAGCGAGAGCGACCCCGGATGAGCGCTGCGGCCTGCCCTGCAACCGCGCCAGGCGGTTTAGGCGGCGGCGCAAGAGGCGTGTTCAGCAGGACGTTTCGCCACAAAGCCGCGCTGCATACGGGATGCGCAGCAGGGCAGCGGGTGAGGTGGGCAAAAAACCGCACACTGCTGCCCTGGCAACAGCCATCGCGCGTGGGGTCAGGGCTTTTGCAAAGTCGCGGTGCCAGGGGCCCTGGCTAGTGCAGGAACATGGTAAACGCATTGAATGATCGGTTGGTTTTGTGCTTCAGC
>CAZQIJ010000081.1:4288-13415 GCA_964592955.1 uncultured Anaerolineaceae bacterium | reverse complement strand
ACGAGGCGGGCCTCGTCCCTACGATTGTGCGTATTCGTTTTGGTTTGTCCATTAGTGTCTGAAGTATGCACCGTTCTCGTGGATAAAGATATGCTCCACCAGGAAACGGCGGTTAACCTCACCCGTTGCTTCGTTGAGGACCAGCACCGGTTCACCGGCTTCATCCAGCACCGGGCGGCCATTTTCCAGCAGCACTTCGTCCCAACTGATGACCACATCAATACGCTTCAGGTCATCCTGATTCTGAGAGATGAAGACTGCGCCCCACGCATTGTGCAGCGCCACTTCTTCTTCTTCCAGCATTTCGTCGAAGCGGTGCATCACGTGTTCCAGGTCCGGCGAATTGGCAGGCACAGCGCGGAAGTTCGCGCCCGTGGCCATCTGCGCCGCATCATCGGTCTGCACGAAGGTGTTTAAAGTCACCAGATCAAGCGAGTCCGCCGTCAGTTCCTGCTTCAGGTGATAGCCGTCACTGTGGCTCACCAGGTATTCCTCGAAGAGGGCAATGCTGCAGTCCTGGGTGAGTGCCACATCGTCGCGCGGGTCATTCTCGATGCCTCTGGCTTCCAGCACGCACGGTGCGCTGCTCTCGAACGGCAGTTCGTGCGGCAGAATTTCGCGTACCGACCAGGTTGTATACGCCCCCGGTTCCAGCTCTTCATACGGCACCGGCAGCAGCAAACCCATCTGGCTGTGGGCAGGCTCCATCGTCATCTCATGCATCACGTGGTTTTCTTCTGCGATGGCCACCCCATATTCCGGCAGCCCCATGTAGCTCAGCAGCGTCATGAGCGAGATGAAGGCGAAGCACAAACTGAGCATCACACGCCGGTGCGCATAGCGGCGGCTCACGGTCAGATCCAGGTACGGCAGCACCGCCAACCCCACCAGAACCACAGTCGGGAAGACGATCCCCCACAGCACTTTATCCCCCAGCTTCAGCGCGCCCTGAATCCACAGGAAGTACCAGGGGGCAGTGGTGCCGATGGGCGTGATTTCGGGGTCGGCGTGCGTTTCAAGCGGCGCATGGTAGAACCATACACACAGCAGCACCATAATCAGCGTCGTGACGCCGATCCACATCAGTTCACTGGTCAGCACATCCGGGATAAAGTACACGCGCTTGTCCAGCGGCACACGTTTGGCCGTGTCTTCGCCGATGTTTTCTGAGCGCGGCGGCAGGCTGTGCCCGTGAACGATGACCTTGTAATAATGCACACCCGTGAAAACAAACAGCAGCGCCGGTACAGCCAGCACGTGCAGCAGGTAGAAGCGCAGCAGACCGTTCGCGCCAATATCCGGGCCACCGCGCAGCAGCAGGTTTACGTTTTCGCCCACGATTTCTGGCGGGGTCGCTTCCACCATCGACGCGCCAATCGTCACCGCCCACAGCGCCAGTTGATCCCACGGCAGCAGGTAGCCGCTGAAGCTGAGGAACATGGTGGCAAACAGCAGCACCACGCCCGTAAACCACGTGAACTGCCTGGGCTTTTTATAGCTGCCCGTCATAAACGTTCGCAGCATGTGCAGCCACACAATCAGCACCATCGCCTCTGCACCCAAACGGTGCAGGTCGCGCATAAGCTGCCCCAGCGGCACATTGCTGAGGATGCTGAGCATGTTGCTGTAGGCCACCTCTGGCGATGGCGTGTACCACACCATCAGGAACATGCCCGTAATCGTCTCGAAAAACACGAAATAGGTGGAGAGCCAGCCCAGCCGGAATGTGGGGTAGACCCCCGTCATATCGCGGTGGAAAAAGCTTGGGCGCATGTGCAGCCAGAAACCGTCTGCATGGGGCTGCAAACGGGGGTTCGGGCGGCGGCTGGGCGCTTCACCACGCAGCGCTTCGCGGATGTCCTGAACGTTCATCCCCGCAGTGAGCCGCGTCACGACATCGTCTACGCCTTCGTAAAGCGCCTTTCGCAGACCCTTTTCCTTAACATCGTCAAGGAAGGATGGAAACGGCAGAATCGACATTAAATCTCTCCTTATGAAACCGCGGTCTAGCTGTAACTGGGGCCGCGAATCTTCGACCCTGTATCAACGGCGACATCCACCAGGTCATCCAGGGTATACTCCCCCAGCACCAGCTCTGTGCCATCTTCCGGTGTAGTGATGATGGTACCATCGCCAAACGTCAGGGTCATCGGGAAGCGATCCAGCCCGCGCGGCGCAGGCCCCGTAATCCATTCGCCGTTCAGCTCATACTGTGAACCATGGCAGGGGCAGGCAAAACGGAAGTTACCCGGTTCCCATTTGGGGAGGCAGCCCAGGTGTGTGCAGACGCCGTACAGCGCCAGCAGACCATTCTCCGTGTGCGAAATCCAGAAACGGCCGCTGGGTACCTGCAGCGGCGCGGTGGCGGTTTCTGGCAGGTCTGCCGGATCAAACTTGAAGATCCCCCCGAATTCCCCTTCTTTGAAGCGCGGGAGTGCGAACCAGATCAAGCCAGCCGTACCCGTTCCTAACAATAAAACCATCGAAGCGCCCCAGATGTAATACAGAAATTCGCGTCTGCTCGGCGCGCTGACCTGAACCTCGGTGCCCTGACGTACCGCATTGCGGGACGCAACAGCCACCTTGGATGGACTTGTGGTTGTAGCCATAGTGAAGTCCTTTTATCGTATCGTATCTTGTAATAGAGATTACACACGCTTGCTTCTGTACAATATATCACAATCCCTTGCCTGCGTCAAAGCAATGTTGTACCCCGGATTGTGAATTTTCACCACAATCTGCCCCGGTAAGCCAGGGCTGCTGCAAAGTCAGTAGCATGGGGCGTGTGGCAGGGGTTTGGCCAGGGGAACGCATGGATCAACCCATTTAAATCCACCGGATGTTGGGGCGGATGCGGCAGGCTGCGTCCCTACAGGGGGTGTATCTGATTGGCGTTTTCCATAAGGCTATGCCAAAAGGCTATGCCAAGAAAATCGTCAATCACGTATAGGGGCGGGGCACTGTCCCCGCCCGCCTGAATCGGTGGCTGGTTTTTTGTCTCGTACAGCCTAATGGAGACATCAAAACGAACACGAAGGATGATGCACGGCGGACGAGGCGGGCCTCGTCCCTACAAAATCCGGCGGATTTAAATTGGTTGATCCATAAGTCCCCTGGCACCCCAACTTTGCAAAAGCCCTTTCCCGCAGTCTGGCATTTGAGCCTTCCTCAACTATAATTGGAGATGTTTGTAACTTTCGACCCATAGTGACCATGGCGAAGATTCCACCTGCCTTGATGATCCAGACACCAGACGCGCTTAACACGCTCGTCAGCACATTGTCCGAACAAACGCTGATCGGTATCGATACCGAATCCAACAGCCTGCACGCCTACCGTGAACGGGTGTGTTTGATTCAGATCTCCACCCGCACCGCAGATTTCATCGTCGATCCGCTGGCCGTGCCAGACCTTCACGCCCTGGGCCCGGTGCTGGCCGATCCCCGCATCGAGAAGGTGTTTCACGCGGCTGAGTATGACCTGATGTGCCTCAAGCGCGATTTCAACTTCGAGATCACAAACCTGTTCGATACGATGGTTGCGGCCCGCATCTGCGGCTATAAGCTGTTTGGGCTGGGCAACCTGCTGGAGCAGCATGTGGGCGTTGTGCCAGATAAAAGCCACCAGCGCGATAACTGGGGCAAACGCCCCCTGCCGCCAGACTCGCTGCACTATGCCCAGATGGATACCCACTACCTGCCCCGCCTGCGCGATATCCTGCGCGCAGAGCTGGAGTCCCACGGGCACATGGTAGAGGCGCTGGAAGCCTTCGAGGAAGTGTGCGCCAATACCCCCGCCCACGATGGCCGCACCTTCGATCCCGATGGCTACTGGGCGCTGGCGCTCCCGAACCGCATGCACGGGCGCGAAGTCGCCATCCTGCGCGAGCTGTTTCTGCTGCGCGAGGCGCTGGCCGAAGCGCGCGACGTGCCCCCCTTTAAGGTCTTTACCAATCAGATGCTCGTCGAAATCGCCCGCAAAGCGCCCAGCACCTTTCGCCAACTGCGCGAAGATGCCCGCGTGCCGGCCTCCGTGGTGCGCCGCTATGGGGATAAAATCATCGCCGCCATCAAACGCGGCAACATCGAAACGCTTTCCCCGCCGCCGCTGCACCAGCCGCCGCCTGCCGAAATCAGTGAGCGCTATATCGCCCTGCATACCTGGCGCAAAAAGCGCGCCCAGCATCGCGGCGTGGAATCAGACGTGATCGTCTCAAAACAAACGCTGTGGTCGCTGGCCTATCTCGTGCCCACCAGCCTGGACGACCTCAAAGCCGTCAGGGGGCTGGGGCCCTGGAAACTTCAGCACTATGGCGCAGAAATTCTCGATGTCATTGCTCAGCACGAGCGGGAGAAATAACACCAATGACCGACATCAAAGCCGTGTTTGGGGATGCCTGGCGCGAATGCCTGCGCTCCCATTATGAATATGTGGTGCGCCAGAACGACAAGCGCACGCTCGAAACACTCACCTATGTGCTGCATCACGAGGCCATCAACTACTCTGACGACGAACTGCGCGAATGGTTCATCCAGGCCACCATCCGCGCCGAAGACTTCACCGAAGCCGAAATCCGCCAGATCCTCGAAGAACAGCCCGAACTGCTCACCCCACCCGCCGCCCAACCCCAGTTTCAGCCGCACCCGCTGGAATGCCAGTGCCCGGCCTGTATTCAGATAAACCTGCGCCCCCATGATGACGAAGGCCAGCCGCTGCCAGACGACAAAGTGGCCGAAATCGAAGCACAGGCGCGCGAAGAAGCCCGCCGCAATGACCCTGACGCGCCCCGGCAGCTATCCCTGTTCTGATCCGCTGCCCCGTGCGCCCCTGCAACCTTCCCTGGGGATACCGCGTAATAATCAGTATAAGCGCGGCGCGCGCGCGTGCCGCTGCCCATCTGTCCCTTTCCTCTCTATGCCTCAGGGAGATACAAGATCATGCGTCACATGGCTTTCCGGTTTCTTCTCACACGCTCCGTCATGCTGCTGGCGCTGCTGCTGGCGGCCTGCGGCGGCCCCATGCGCGGCTCTGGCCAGATCGAGACAGAATCGCGCGACGTGCGCGGCATTACCACCGTTGAACTGGATACTTCTGGCAATCTCATCATCGCGCAGGGGGATGCCGAATCCCTCACCATCGAGGCGGACGATAACATTCTGCCGCTGCTGACGAGTGAGGTTGTCGGCGGCACCCTGCGCCTGCGCACCCGCCCGAATACGTCCATGAATCCCACCCGCATCGTCTACACCCTCACGGTGACCGACCTGCGCGCCATCACCGTCAACGGGTCTGGCGGCGTCACCACCCAGGCCCTCACCGCCGACACCTTCACCCTTACCGGCAGTGGGTCCGGCGGGATCACCGTCGCAGCGCTGCAAGCATCTCTGAATGTGTTCCTCAACGGTTCCGGTAACATCACCGTCGATGACCTCACCGCCGAAACGGTCAGCATCGCGCACGATGCTTCTGGCACCCTAACGCTTTCTGGAACGGCCACCAGCCAGACCGCGGCGCTGAACGGGTCTGGAACCTATGCGGGCGATGGCCTTCGCACGCAGCGCGCGCACATCACCGTTAACGGGTCGGGGAGTGCCGCCGTGAACGTCTCCGAAACCCTGAACGCGGTCATCAGCGGCAGCGGCAGCATCACCTACAGCGGCAGCCCCACCGTCACCACCGAAGACGATGGTTCCGGGTCTGTGCGCCAGCGCTAAGCATCCGCGCAGCATCGCGGGATCCAAAAAGGGCGCTCGCAGCAGCGCCCCATAGGCATCAGATAAAAACCGATGCAGCGCCATGAACTTTGCAACAGCCCTGCGCTGCCCCCGGCGCTATTCCCTACACGTGAAACTTCTCGTAAGCGTTTTCGGTGGGCAGCCCCCACACCCCCCAGAATTCGCCGGTCGCAGGCCGCATGATGGCCGCGCCGCACGTCTCGGAGTAATAGGGCGCTTCTGGCAGCGCGCAAATGCTGTAATCGCCATGCGCCCGGTCCCGTGTCATCGCCATCAGCGTTCGCGGCGTCACCTTGCCCTGCTTCAGCAGTTCGGCAGAGCGCGCCACCCGCAGCTCAGAATCCAGCACCCAGTCTTCGCTTAGCGGGCGCTGCGCCGTGCGCGTCGCGTGATACAGGCATTGGTTGGCATGCGTCAGCGGTGCGGCGTCCAGCGGCGTGATGTGAATGGCCGTCGTCATCGCTTCCACGTTATAGCCCCGCCCATGCCTGTCCATGATCATATAGTTGTGCGCGCCAGCCAGCTTCGCAGATGTGATGCATGCCAGCGCATCCTCCAGCGTCGTCTGCTGCAGGATCTTGCGCACCACAAACGGCCAGGTTACCCCCGGCTGACCGCCCGCGCCCAGCAGGTTATTGATCCCCACGCTGATTCCGGCGTCGTTCATGCCGATCATGCCCACACACCCGGTGATGGTGAACACCAGAAACGCCGGGGCATGTGCCGGGCGTCCGCGCATCAGGATCACGTAGGGCGTGGCCGAGGCGTGCATGTCCCAGGTTTGGCCCAGAAAACCCCGCCCACCGGCTGCTGCCTCGTTATTGACCAGGAACGCCGTGCAGTCGCTGCCCGCGCGCACCCGCAGCGGTTCCAGGCTGCCGCTGGCCGCCACCACATCAACGAAGTCTGTGAAGCCGTTGGCGATAATCAGCGCGCGAATATCCAGCCCGGTCGCATCCGCCGTGCCCTGAAGTTCTTCCATCAGGTCCGGCGCATAATCGTAATGCGGCATCAGGCACAGGTCGGCCAGCGCCATCACTTCATAGCGGGAAAGGCTGCTGCCCGTCCACGTCTCTTCGCTGCTCAGTTGTAGTCGTTCTTCGGTAAGTTCACGGATCGAGTCGGCGTAGGCCTGTCCGTGTTGGGTCCCCATTGCATAGGGCGTGCCGCTGGTTTCCAGCAGGCGGATTCGAGGCATTCAGGTTTTCCTTCTTCAATTGCAGAGCCGTCAGAAGTTGAAGCAGTCGAATGTCTTGATCCCAGACATAACCCGGAGTCCTGTTAAGCGGACAGATTGCGTTTTTGGGAAGCTGCTTCCCACGCAGGAACAATAAGTATACACCATCGACGTTAACGCGGTGTAAGCGTTCGCTTATAGGGGGTGTGTTCGGAAGCGGGCAGCGAACCACACACGTTCGCCCAGGGTGGGTAAAATACGCATACGTGCGGCCAGTGAAGGTGTGGACCGCCGTAAACCAGTTCCCCCTCACCGCGCCGCGTGGCAGAGGGGGGTGTGCGGATGTGGGGTCAGTTGGCAGGCGTCTCGCGCCCGATCATCTCAAGCAGCACGTCCGGGTAGTCTGTGATGATCCCATCGACGTTCAGGTCAAGCATCCGCCGCATATCTGCCGCGTTGTTGATCGTCCAGGGCTGCACGACGATGTTATGTGCCTGCGCGTTCGCCACAAACTGCCCCGTCACCACGTGCAGCCCAGATGCGTACTCCGGCACCTGGAACCCCGCCGCCACCGGATGGTACGCCCTGCTGAGGCCGAGTGTGCTGAGGGCGAAAAACGGCAGGATCTCGTCCTGAACCGCAGACGTAACGACTTCCGGGCATGTCTGGCGAAAATCGCGGATCGCCCCGCCATCAAACGAAGCCACCATCGTGATCGCCGTGCGGTCATACTCGCGCAGCAGATCGCACAGCGCAGACGGAATCGGCGGCGTCTTCTGCTTGATTTCGATAATCATGCGCATTTCCGGGAAGGCGCGCAGCACCTCGTCCAGCGCCGGGATCGTGATCCCCTGGCCGCGGTAGGGGCGGTCTGTGCGCGCGCTTTCTTCCGCCAGCGTCGGCCAGTCATACCCGGCATCGAACTGCGTCAGCGCCGCAAAGGTGTAATCCTGCACGCGGCCTGTGCCGTCCGTCGTGCGGTCGATGCTCGCATCGTGAATCACCACCAGCACGCCGTCAGCGGTGGTGTGAACGTCCATTTCCAGCACATCCACGCCCAGGCGCACAGCATTTTCAAAAGCAGCCATCGTATTGCTTGGGCGCAGGCCATCCCCGCCCTGATGCGCGATGACCAAAAATTCATCGTCCACCGAAAACGCGTTCTCCGCAACCGGTTCGCTGGTCGCCGCCAGCGCCGCATAGCCCACCACCAGCAGCAGCGCCACTACCCTCACCGCGATCACAATCCTGCGCCCCATGCAGCCCTGAACTCCTGTACTTTCCACGCAAACAGTCACACCGTTAAATACCACAGGCCTGTTAAGAACGCTCAAAATCGCTGTTAATCTGGCGCGATTCTGGAACTACTCCGCCAGCGCCGCCGCAAACGCCCCCGCGCTGTGGTAGCGATCGTCGCGGTCTTTGGAGCATGCGCGCAGAATAGCATTCGCGGTGCTTTCGGAGAGATCCGGCGCATACGTGCGCGGGTCTGGGAACTGGGCCTGCAAATGGGCAAACAGCACGCCGGCCAGGTTGTCTGAAACGTAGGGCATCCGCCCGGTGAGCATCTGGAAGACCATCACCCCAAAGGCGTAAACATCGGCGCGCTGATCCACGTCCGGTTCAGACCGGATCTGCTCTGGCGCGAGGTAATCGACCGTGCCAATAATGCCGGACTGCGTGATCTGCTGGTTGCCCGCCACCATCTTGGCCACGCCGAAATCTGTGAGGACGGCCTGGCGCACACCGCCATCCGCCTCACGCAGCAGCAGCACGTTCGACGGCTTAATGTCGCGGTGGACGACGCCTTCCAGGTGTGCGAAATCCAGCGCGGCGGAGATATCGCGGATGATGGGCAGTGCTTCTGGCAGCGTCAGGCACTCGCGCCTGGCCAGCAGGTCCGCCAGGGTGCCGCCGCTGATGTAATCCATGATCATGTAGAGGTCGCTGCCGCTGCTGCCGTAATCGTGGATCCGCACGATGTTGGGATGCTGCAAGGCTGCCACCGTGCGCGCCTCACGCTCAAAGCGCACCCGGAACTGCTGCACCGTCCCCGCCGCTGGCGACAGGATCTTCACGGCCACATCACGCTCCAGCGTTTCGTGCCTCCCGCGAAAGACCTCCGCCATCCCGCCCTTGCCAATCGGCTCCAGCAGCACACCGGAACTGCTGCACCGTCCCCGCCGCTGGCGACAGGATCTTCACGGCCACATCA
>CAZQIJ010000081.1:0-4188 GCA_964592955.1 uncultured Anaerolineaceae bacterium | reverse complement strand
CCTCCCGCGAAAGACCTCCGCCATCCCGCCCTTGCCAATCGGCTCCAGCAGCACATACGAGCTGATCCGTCGCGGCAGCGTATCGGCCTGCATTTCGGTTTCCACCAGCGGCGTCTCGGCAGGAAAACTGCGGTTGACGAGCTGCTGCAGGCGTGCCTGTGCCGGGCGGAACACCGCCGCGATCACCAGCGCAGAGGCCGCCGCCGCCGCCGAGGACTGCGCTCTGCCGGTCACGCTCTCCAAAATCTGCTGAAGCAGCACCACCCCGCCCACATAAACCAGGCCAAGCACCACGCTTAGCATGGCATAAGACAGTGAGCGCGTAAGAAAGATATCCACGTCCCACAGGCGATAGCGCAGCATGGCGATGGCCAGCGTCACCGGGATGGCGATGGATGTGGCGCTGAAGACGTTGTAAATCGTCAGCCGGTCAATGACCTGGCGCGCCGGTTCGCTCACGTCACCCAGCACCACCTCCAGCAGCAGCGGGCGCATGACCATGTGAAACAGAAACCCCATCCCCACGATCAGCAGCCCCGCCAGCACCCACCGGATCTGTTTGCGCTGCGCACGCGCTGCGCTGCGATACCGGTACACCTGCGCATAGATCGCTGGCAGCAGAAACACCGCCCCGACGCCGTTAATAATGCCGGTACTCTCTGGAACCGGAATCAGCAGCAGCACCCCCGCGCTCACCAGCGCCCACGCCAGCAGCCAGCGCCCCCAGCGCGGCACAAAGACACCGTCCGGCAGCAGCAGAAACATACCCAGGTCAAAAACCGTTGCCAGCACCGCCAGCGCCGCCGCCAGCAGCCCAATCAGATGATCCTGCAGCGGCACCACGCCCGGCGTCTGTATGGTCTCGATGAACAGCAGGTTTACGCACGCGATGACCAGCCCGCCAGAAACGATCAGCGCGAAGCGGTTATCGGACCGTCGCCAGAAGATCAGTACGGACACCGCCGCGAAGATCGCCATCAGCAGCACAATCCGCCCGATGAGAAACACCCCCATCACTTCCGTCGCTATGCCCAGCTCCGCCAGGCCGCTGCCAAACTGCGCCGCCACCTCAGCATTGTAACGGGCAGTGTCTTGCGGGATGAAACGCAGCAGCAGCAGGGCGGTGAGTCCCATCACCAGTGCCCACACCGCGCGCGAAAGCCACAGGTCACTTCCCGCCAGGCGCGGATAAGTGGCAGTCGAGGTTGTCCATTGGCGTTTCAGCATGAACCCTATCCTGTTGCAGTGCCGTCCAGTATTTGTACTTAAGCTGTTCCAGACAAAAAAAACGAGCCACCGATTTGCGCGGGCGGTTTCCGAACGGGCGGTTCCCGACCCCCCCCTGCGAAAACCATGCATTCTCATCGTGTTGAGGTGCTGGTACAGCAGCAAGATGCGCATGACGGGGTCACAGGGGCAGCGCCCCTGAACCCATCAGATGAATCCTGTTCCTGTACCAGGGTCTGTTGTCGTTTGTACCTGTTTTCGTGCCCATAGCCCACAGCAGCCAGGCATGTCGGCAGAATCGCGCTGCTCACAACAGTATAGCGCGAACTGCTGTTGTTTGCAGACGCTGCACGCCACTGCTGAGCCATCCAATGGATCAACCCATTTGAATCCGCCGGATTTTGTAGGGACAACGCCTGCGTTGTCCGGGGCGGGCCGCGTCCCTACGAGTGTGCGTATTCGTTTTGGTTTGTCCATTGGGGCGCTTGCGTTAGAGCGCTTGCGTTAGGGCGCTTGCATTAGGGCGCTTGCGTTTTGCTTCAACCCAAAAGGTTATCGGGGCTGCGCCGCGCTACTCCGCCAGCGCCGCCGCAAACGCCCCCGCACTCTCGTAGCGCGCGTTCCGGTCTTTGGCCAGCGCCCGCATAATGGCTTCTGCCGCGGCCTGTGGCACCCCCGCAAAATCCCCGCGCGGGTCTGGTGCCGGGGTCTGCAGATGCGCGAACAGCACCGCCGCCGCCGTCTCTCCCCGAAACGGCAGCCTGCCCGTCAGCATCTGGTAAACCATCACCCCAAAGGCGTAAATATCGGCCCGGTGATCGACCTCCTGGTGTGCCGTGATCTGTTCCGGCGCGAGGTAATCCAGCGTGCCCACCACACCCGTTTGCGTCAGCATATTCTGGCCAGACACAAGCCGCGCGACGCCGAAATCTGTGAGCACCGCCTGCGTGCCGCGCAGCATCACGTTGGACGGCTTCACGTCGCGGTGTACCAGCCCCTCGCCATGCGCGTAATCCAGCGCAGACGCCAGCGCGCGAATCAGCGGCAGCGCCTCGCTCAGCGGCAGGCGTTCGCGCGCGCTCAGCACATCTTGCAGCGTCTCTCCCCGTATGAACTCCATCACCATGTACGGCAGCGCATCGGCCTGGCCCCTGCCTTCTGTGTTGTTTTCCGGGCTGCCGGTGCCGTGATCGTCGCTGCCAGAATCGTGAATGCCATAGTCATAGACCTGCACGATGTTGGGATGGCGCAGCGCGGCCACCGTCTGCGCTTCGCGTTCAAACCGCGCGCGAAACTCGCCACTGGTGGCAAAATTCCGGTGCAGCACCTTCACCGCCACCTCGCGGTTCAGGCTCGCGTGCTTTCCGCGATACACCTCCGCCATCCCGCCAGACCCCACGCGCTCCAGGATGTCGTAGACCCCCACGCGCTGCCCCGTCAGGCACTCGTCACCAGGCACGGCCACAGTCCCACTGCTGATCTGAAGCTGCGGAAACCGCCGCCCGATCGCGCGTTTGAGGCGCTGGCGTGTGGGCTGAAACAACGCCCCGATGATCACCGTGGACGCGGCTGCCACCACCGACGCCTGCTGCGAGCCGGTCATCATCATGGCCGTTTCTTGCAGGATGAGCACAACGACGAAATAGAGGGTGGCCAGAAACGCCGTCAGCAAGCCGTAAACCAGCGACCGGCTCAGCACATAATCGGCATCCCACAGCCGGAAGCGCAGCGCCGCCACCCCAAACGAAATCGGGATCACCAGCAGCGACACATCAAAGACCAGGTCAAGCGTCATGCGCATCAGCAGCAGGCGCGTCAGCTCCGGGTAGTGGCCAAACAGCAGATGACCCAGCCGTTCCGCCACCAGCGAGTCGAAGATGAACGCTGCCGATACCACCACCAGGCCCGTGCCGATCCATTTGATCTGCTGCCGCTGAACGGTGTCTGCCACGCGCTGGTAACGGTACACCTGTGCATAGATCCCCAGCACCAGCATGGGCATCCACATGAGGTTGACGAGGGTGATGCTGTCGTAAACGGGCACCAGCAGCAGCACCGCGCTGGCGGGCACCATCCACAGCAGATACGGCCAGCGCGCCCAACCCGGCACAAATCTGCCATCTGGCAGAAAGAAGAACAAGCCACACTCAAACGCCACACCTGCCACAGACACCAGCGCCTCGAGCTGCGCCACCGGCGTATCCAGATACGGGGCCAGGCCAGGGGTGCGCAGTTGGTGACCAAACAGCAGGTTGGTGCCAGCCACAAGCATCCCGCCAGAAACGATCAGCGCCATACGGTTATCTGAGCGCTGCCAGAAGATGATGGTCGCTACCAGCACGATGACGGCGTAAATCGCCAGGTTGCTGAGGCCGCCAAACAGCGCGTAGGCCGTCGGCGTGACGCCGGCCACCGCCAGCGCTTCGCCATAGCGCGCTTCGATGCTGGCCAGGTAACCGGTGAATTCAAAAGGGATCGCGCTGGCGAACAGCACCAGCGAGACGGCTGCCGCCACCATCCACGCCAGACGATGCAGCGTGAGGCTGTGCCCGGTCAGTTGGGTGGAGGTTGTCGCGGCGGTTAACGGAGTCACAGGGACAGACATCATGCCTCAAATCCTGTGTTTGCTTTGCCGAATGCATACGGCCATTATAGCACAGGGTGTGGTCCGTTCAGCCGCACGTTCAACCCCTTATCCCCTCAGTGGGCGAAGGGGGCAGGGGGGATGAGGGGAAAACTAATGGACAAACCAAAGGACGAGGCCCGCCTGGCCCGCCGCCAACATCCGGCGGATTGAAATGGGTTGATCCATAAGGGCGCAGCAATACCCACCTTGGCAGCCCAGTGCGCGTTTCGTGGCCTGAAGACGCCCTGCGGAGTCGTTCAGGGCTTCTGCAAAGTCGGGCTGCCAGGGGAACAAGTCCCCTGGCTAGCAAGGGTCTCGTCATGTGCCGGTCGGAC
>CAZQIJ010000080.1:7310-13531 GCA_964592955.1 uncultured Anaerolineaceae bacterium | reverse complement strand
GCGTTACACTGCGCCCGGAAACCGAGTGGGTAGAAACCCTTGAACAGGGATGGAACGTGCTCGTCGGCGCTGAGACCGAACGCATTGTGGAGACCGTGCGCAGTCACAGGCCAGCGGGTGATCCTAAGCCCTACTTCGGGGATGGCCGCGCATCTGAGAAAATTCTCGCACATCTGGTAAAGTCCTGACGGGAGCCGCACAGCAGCAGCGCCGCCTGCGCCCCTGCACTAACGGAGCAAAGCGGCAGCGTCGCACCATCCGACCCCCAGGGATGTGTCCGTATCCTACTGGAAGAGGTTGTTATGAAACGTACCTTGCCGGTTCTGTCCCGGGTTGTGGTGCTGGCCGCGCTGTGGGTGCTGCTGTCTCTCGGCATACCGCAGCATGGCGCTAACGCCCAAAGCAGCACACACGCTGCTGCCATCAGCCCCGCTGTACAAACTGCGCTGCGCAGCACAGGGAACGCGGCAGTGATTGTCACGCTGGCAGCACCACGCGCGCCGTCTGCTGCCCGCATGAACACCATCGCAGCCGGTCAGCATGCAGTCCTCGCGGCTGTACCGGTGGGACAGTTCACCCCAGGCTGGCGCTACCGGTCGATCCCCGCGCTGGCCGGAACCGTGACTGCTGCCGGTGTCGCAGCGCTGGCGCAGCACCCGCTGGTCGCATCGATCACGCTGGATAAACAGATCACGCTGAGCGATACGGCGGCCTTCGCGGTCGATGAGCAGGCAGATTTGCTGACGCGTGCCAGTGCGCTGCACGCGCGTGGCATCACCGGCAGCGGCGTGCGGGTGGCAGTCATCGATACAGGCGTCGATCTCCATCACCCGCACACCGAACTGACCGCCGATATTTATCACCAGCGCTGCTTCCGCATCGAAAACGACTGCGGCGACGAAACCAGCGCCCAGGACGAGAACGGGCACGGCACCCACGTTAGCGGCATCATCACGGGTCGCCTCGGAGTTGCACCGGATGTGCAGGTGGCCGCGCTGAAGGTCTTCGGTGCGCTCGGCTTCACGTCAGAAGGCAACGTGCTGGCCGCCCTGGATTATGTCGTCACGAACCAGGCATCGCTGGGGGTGGATGTCATCAATATGAGCCTGGCCGCTGGCGGGTACACCTCAGCCGAAGCCTGTGCGCTCGATAACCCTGCGTATGGCGATGTCATCGCGTCGCTGGTCGATCTTGGCGTGATGGTGGTCGCGGCCACCGGAAATAATGGCACCCTGGATGCAGTTGCCGCGCCGGCCTGCATCGCGGATGTGGTCGGCGTCGGATCGGTCAATGATGCGCCGGGCCTGAATCAGGCGACTCCGGATGACCTCGCCGGTTCAGTTTCCTCGTATTCAAACGCCAGCCCGGTGCAGGGGGATGGCGAGATGGTCGATATGCTGGCCCCCGGATGCTCCATTCGTGCGGAAAACCGCATGTCCGTTCCCTCAGATCCGCGCTATGTCAATAACTGCGGGACTTCGATGGCCTCACCCACTGTGGCAGCAGTCGCCGCGCTGCTGCTGCAAGCGGATCCATCGCTGACGCCGGGACAGCTCGAAGCAGCCCTTGAAGCGAACGGCGTCCCCACGCGCGACAAGCGCTATAAGCCAGAGAAGGTCAGGTTTCCCCGCATCGATGCAGACCGCGCTTACCGGGGAATTCGCGTGGAGCCTCCGTTGGCACCGTTGGCCGTGGTGAGCGATGCCGCTACCGTTAGCCTCACGTGGGACGCTGCCGCGAGCGGCACACTGATTCTTCAGCGCCGCGCCGCGCAGGACTGGACCGATATCGCCGTCATCGGGGCAGCCTATACCGACAGTGCGCTGCCGTGCGGCGCGCTGCGTTACCGCCTGGTGCGCCAGGTCACAAAGACCAGCGGCGTCCATACCTCTGCGCCATCCGGCGAAGTGAGCGTCACGGCGCGCCCGTGTGTGGCACCCCCGCAGGACTTTGCCCTGGGTTTGGACGGCAGCAGCGTGACCCTGACCTGGACAGATGTGGCCGACGAAACCGGCTACCTCCTGGAACGTACAGACGCGCTCGGCCAACGGACCACCATCCCGCTGCCGCAGAACACCACCCAGTACCTTGATGCTCCCGGCTGTGGTTTCGCCGCCTACACGCTGCGTGCCATGAAGGATGGGGACGACTCTGGGGCGGTGCGGGTTTCCGCCCACATCTGCGCGCCGACCAACGATGCTTTTGCCAATGCAGAAGTGATCACCGGGCCGACGTTCCACGACACCGAGCCGAACTTTTTCTATGCCTCGGCTTCTGGCGATGACCCGCTTACAGGCTGCGGTGGCTTCAACAGCGGTTTCGGCAATACCTGGTACAGGTACACACCCACCGAACCTGTCCTGGTGAACATCGATACGTTTGGCAGCCTCAACGCCATCATGCCCAGCCAGACCCGAACCGCCTTCGCCGTTTACGCTGAACAGGGAGGCCAGCTTTCGGAGCTGGTGTGCAGTTCGTCGGCGTGGCCGTCTGCACTGGGGATGGTGCTTGCGCTTCCCCTGGACGCCCACCGTACCTATTACATCCTGGTCAACAACGGCGTCTACTTTCCGTCGTCCGATTTTCTGGTCGGTATCACCAGCCTGACCCTGAACTTCTCGGTTGTCGAAACCAGCACGCTGCTGGTCAACGGTGACTTCGCGCTGGACAGCGATGCAGACGGTGTGCCAGACGGCTGGACGGTGAAGAAGGCAGGGCGCAGCGCGCTTGCGGTGGACCCCACAACCGGCAGCAGCGCATGGCGGTTCCGCGCTGCCGCCACCCAGGCAGGGCAGCCCAGGCTGCACCAGACTGTCACCCTGGACGAACCGCTCGGCGCGCGCGAGTTCCTCAGCCTTATTGCCGATTTCCGCACGGAAGGTGTGCCGGAATCGCCGGTTGAGGTGGTGGTTACCGATCCGCTGGGGACACAGACCCGGATTCAGGACATCGTCACCGTGTATCCTATGGCTGGCCGCTACCTTCAGGTATTTGCCACGCCAACCCTTTCTGAGGGCTGGCCGCTTGTGGGCGCGACGCAGGCCAGGCTTGAACTGCGCTATCGCGGAACTGAAGAGGCGCTGTGGATTGACAACGTGCGGCTTTACCGGGTGACCGTCCCCGGCGCGCCGGATGATCCTTTTGCGCCTGGCAGTGGTCTGCTTCCCGCGCCGCGCAATCCTTTTTCGCAGTTGCCCTGGGCCGCGCCACCCGCCCCGTGAACCTGGTACGCTTCGGCGGAAGCAACGACTTCGAGAATGTCAGTTTAACCAGATGTTCTGAAACAGGACCGGGCTGGCCTCTCACCTGTAATCTGGCGCGCTTGCGCACAAGCGCGCTTACGCACAAGCGCGCTTGCGCTAAATACCTTATTGATGCTGCGGCGCGCTGCCCGATATAATGGCGAACATTAAGCGTAACGCGTAAACGCGCCGCCGGTGCGCATCATCTGTTGAGGTGGTCTATGACTCTTCAGTGGTATACCCTGTTTTCCAAACCACGACACGAACTCCAGGTTGCCAATTACCTTCGTTCGCAGAATATCTCGATCTATTTCCCTACGATTCAGGTGGATCCGGTAAACCCCCGCGCATCAAGGATCCGGCCATTCTTCCCCCGTTACATGTTTGTCCATGCAGATCTCGCGGCGGTGGAGATCCGCGCGCTGCGCTGGGCACCGGGCGCGGTGGGGCTTGTCGATTTTGATGGCGAACCGGCGGTTGTTCCAGATCACTTTATTGAGGAACTGCGCAAGCGGGTGTCTGCCATCGACCTGGCGGGTGGGCTGCACCTGGACGGACTTAAGCAGGGGGATGAAGTCGAAATCAGGAGTGGGCCGTTTGCCGGTTATGGTGCCATCTTCGATGCCAGGCTGAAGGGCGAAGAACGGGTGCAGGTGCTGCTGCACTGGCTGGGGCGCGAGATCAAGGTCCAGGTCGATGCCAGGAAGATTGAGAAGCGTCACCATCGCGGGGGGGGCGGGGTCGGGTAAATCGTCGCTGGTTCTGGATACGCTGGGGCGGGCCGCCAGCCAGCGCTACCACCACACGCCCTCTGGTGCTTCCCACGTGCCCGGCTGTTCGTCGGTCGTCGTGGCGAAAAATCAAGGACCCAATTATACTGGTGGCAAGCGCGGAGCTCACAAAGTGATCGCTTAGGATTCGTAAGACTCCTGTCATGATCCGACGATAGTCAACCTGTTGCGGGGTTCTGTTGAGCGTCTGACCACCCAACAGAACAGACAATGTTCGAGACGGTTCGTCGTGGCGGCTTCAGGCACACATCACACCTGATCCTTCATCGTTTTACAAGCGCTGTGAAACACGGTTTACATCACCTGAGCCTGGCTTTGGCCGCGCATTTCTTTGCACGCCTTCAACTGGGGGGATATCGCATATGGTTATCAGACGTATGAGTCTTTTCGCCTTGCTGCTTTTGGCGCTTGGCCTGGCGTTTGTGACGCCGCCGCCTGTGCGCGCCGCTACGATTACGGTCGAAACGGACGTTGATCAGTCGCTGTCAGATGCGGACGACGGCCTGTGTTCGATTCGTGAAGCGATGCAGAACGCCAACGATACAGCAGCCCCAAAAGACAGGGCAGATTGTGATGATCCGAATTTTGCTGGTGAAGATACCATTGTCTTCATGCCACCAGACCCCACCATTGTCCTGACGCAGGCTGCACCGATCAACCTGAACTCAAGAATCATCATTCAAGGACCAGTCACGTTCAGCGGCGGTAGTAATACGCGCATCTTCAACGTGAATGCCAGCGGCGATGTTGAGATGAACCAGATCACCTTCACACAGGGGAATGGCAGCGGCGGCAGCGGCGGGGCCATTGCTAACCAAGGTATCCTGGAGATCAACGAGGGCAGTTTCGTCAACAACCAGGCAGACTCCAACGGTGGCGCGATTGACTCTACCGGCCAGCTCAGCATTGTGGATTCGGAGTTCATCGAAAACAGCGCGCTGGGCAACGGTGGCGCGATCTACCACAGCAGCGCTGACCCGATCACGATCACGACTTCGTATTTCAGCAGCAATACCGCGGGCGACGATGCGGCTAATAATGGGGGCAGCGGTGGCGCGCTTTACCACAACGGCAATTCGGGCGGGCTTGCGATCCCCAGCGCCATTACCGGCTCGTTCTTTGAGGATAATCAGGTCCTCAACGCCGAAAGCGCGGATGGCGGCGGCGCGATTTTCCACAACGACGGTATCCTGAACATCTTTGGCAGCGGGTTTTCTGGCAACAATGCGGATGGGCCAGATGCGCGCGGCGGCGCAATCTTCAATCAATCGGGTACGGATTTCGGGCTGGCCATCGAATACTCGCATTTCGGGGTAGGCATCAGCATTCCCATTCCGCTGCCCCCGCCGCTGGATTCGGTTACGCTGGGAAATCCCAACACCGTGACCGGTACCAGTGATCCCACAGCCGGCGGTGGCGCTATCTTCAACTTTGGTCGGATGTTCGTTCTGGGGTCATCGTTCATCGAGAACACCAGTTCGCATAATGGCGGTGCGGTGCTCAATGTGGCGTCTACGGATGACGATATCGCAATTGATGGTCAGGATGTCTCATTTGCCAACAGTACTTTCAGCAGCAACAACGCAGATAACCAGGGTGGGGCGATTTACCAGAACAACGAAGATGATCTTCTGCAGCTCATCAACGTTACGATTGCGGATAACACCGCGGCCAATGGAGGCGCGGGCATCTATAACAACAGCGCAGGTGGGGAGTCCCCGAACGTATCACCCTTCGACGATGTGGCCATCGGCAACAGCATCATCGCCAATAACGCCTGTGGTGGCGCAGAACTGGGGGTCTACGACGGCCCTCTGGCCAGTGGTGGCAACGTGGTTTTCAACAGCGCGTGCGATATCCGGCTTCAGGATGGCGGTTCAAGCGCCTCTTCACCCGTCACAACCGACCCCATCCTGGACCCAGTGCAGCCCGCCTGGAGCTTCCCGACGATTGTAACCTTCATCCGTCCGATTGGTGCAGGCAGCTCGGCCAGTGGTGCAGGTGATAATGCGCTGTGCTCCAGCTTCCCCATTCTGTTTCTGGATCAGCGCGGCAACCCTGTTTATTTCCGTCCCAATCCGGGAGGTTCAAACTGCGACAGCGGCGCATTTGAGTCTGACGAAGCGCCACCCACGCCGGAAATGGACGTGTTTGGCAATGGCCAGCCCATCGCCGACGGGTCAACGAC
>CAZQIJ010000080.1:0-7210 GCA_964592955.1 uncultured Anaerolineaceae bacterium | reverse complement strand
TCCCCAACAACGACAGCAGCGAGAACCCCTACACCTTCGATGTGCAGTGTACGGTGAATGCGCCGGGCACGCCGGAAATGGACGTGTTTGGCAATGGCCAGCCCATCGCCGACGGGTCAACGACGTTCAGCGCGCTCAACGGCACCGACCTCACGACGGCGCAGGGCACCGATGCGGTGCAGAGCTACACCATCCAGAACAACGGCAGCGCCGCTCTGACGTTCGGGGCGGTCACGGCGACGGGTGACGCAGAACTGACGGTGACCTTACAACCCACCTCGCCCATCGCGGCAAGCGGCAGCGATACCTTCGAGGTGACGTGCGACGCGACCACCGCCGGGGTTTACACCACCACCATCAGCATCCCCAACAACGACAGCAGCGAGAACCCCTACACCTTCGATGTGCAGTGTACGGTATCGGGGATCCCATCGCCGCAGGAAATCAGTGTGCGTGGACAAGGTGTCGATATTCCCAACGGTGCGTCTTCTCCGAACGCGGCAGACGGCACGGACTTCGGCACAACCCCGCTCAACACCGCCTTTACCCGCACCTTCAGAATCCGTAATGACGGCGGCCAGGACCTGACGGTTGGGGCGGTGACTGCCCCCGCAGGCTTCACCGTAACTGCTCAGCCTGCTTCGCCGGTCGCCGGGGGGGGCAGCACGACGTTTGAGGTTCAGTGCGACGCGACAGCCGCCGGTAACTTCACCGGTACGATCAGCATTCCGAATGACGACAGCGACGAAGCGCCCTACACCTTCGCGGTGGCCTGCGGCGTTTCTGTCAACGCCACGCCTGAGCTGGACTCTCAACCGACTGCGCCTGGTGCAGAAATCAGTTTTGGCAATGTCAGTGTTGGCGATACGCAGGATTTCACACTCTCTCTGCTGGAAGTCGGCACGGCCAATCTGACCATCAGCAATATCGTGGTGTCTGGTACCGGTTTCGCGCTGCAAAGCGTAACCCCAGCTTTGCCCTTTACGATCGCAGATAACAGCGGCGAAACCATTGTCGTTGTCGTGCGCTGCACCCCATCGGGCGCGGGTACCCTTACGGGCACACTCATTGTGACGCACACTGCGCCAGGATCGCCCACCAACTACCCGCTGACCTGCACCGGTACAACCGATTCGGGCGGCACCACCAGCACCCCTGCGCCATCGGTCGGGGTCTATGATCCGGCCATCAGCAAAATTGGCTTCCTCGTGCCGGGGCAGGTTGGGGTGACTGGCGAGCGTGTGGAATGGATCGTCACCGTGCGCAACAACGGCGGCGCAGCCGGTACCAATGTGACCATTACCGATACGCTCATCGCTGATCTGCGTGTGGACTCGGTAGAAGCGCCGGGTGCGTCTGTAAGCGTGAATGGGCAGACAGTGACGGTGGTCTACCCAACGCTCGCGCCAGGAGAATCGGTACAGTTCAGCATCTTCACGACAGTGCTGCGTGGCGAAACGGTCTCGAACACCGCCTGTGTGACAGCACAGCGCTGCGCGACCGGGTCGCTGGTGCGCACGCTGCCGGCCACTGGCGAACCGCAGCCCTGGCTGCTGCCCCTGCTGACGGGCCTCGTGGGGCTTGGCCTGTCGCTCAGCGCGCTGTTTGGCAGACGTTTGATCAGAACTTTGCGCGACGTTTAGCGCTCGTCGAGCTTCAGCGCACGCATCGCAACCCCCTGGCCGCTGCTCAGCATTCCGAGCAGCGGCCTTTTTTTGCCTGGGCCTGCCGAACCTGGCATGACACCTCTTGTTCGAAACGACGTTAGCGTGAATTCGCGAATGGGGGCGAGCACACAGGTTCGCCCAGGGCAGGTAAAACACGCAACCTGCTCCAAAATCCGAATGCCGCCCTCGGTTCACGCTCGGTTTCGTGCTGCCCCTCCACCGTGCTATAATGGCCGAAATGTGTTCGCTAGAGGACTACAATTGTGGCGCGTTCGTTGGATGGTAAATCGATTGGGAAATACCGGCTGCTTGAGGTTATCGGTCGCGGGGGTATGGCAACCGTTTATCTGGCCTACCAGGAAGACCTCGACCGCCAGGTTGCCGTGAAGGTGCTCCCGCCGCATCCCGGCCAGGATGAGCGTTTTGTCGAGCGGTTCCAGCAGGAAGCGCGCACCGTTGCACGGCTCCAGCACCCTCACATTCTCCCGTTGTATGACTACGGCACAGAGCTGGGGACACTGGGGGAGGGCGATATCCTCTACCTGGTCATGCCGTACATTGACGGCGGCGCGCTGGACCGCACCATGATGGATGGGCGCTTGGAACCCTCCTTCGTCGAAAAGGTGCTGCGCGAAATCGCCTCTGCCCTGGATTACGCCCACAAACGCGGCATCGTCCACCGCGACATTAAGCCCGCCAACATCCTTCTGGACGGCGAAGGGCGCGCGCTGCTGGCGGATTTTGGCATCGCCAAACTCACCGAGAATCCCCTCAACCTTACCGGCACGGCGGTGGTGGGCACGCCGGCCTATATGGCTCCGGATCAGAGCCAGGGCGCAGGTACAGACTCTCGTGCGGATGTGTATGCCCTCGGCGTCGTCGTCTATGAGATGCTTACGGGTGAGCAGCCGTTCCGGGCGGATAACGCGGTACAGGTCATGATGAAACACATCTCAGAACCGGCACCCACAGTCACCAGCCGCGTAAAGGAGCTGCCAGGTGCCCTGGATGATGTGATACAGCGCGTGATGTCGAAGGACCCCGAAGACCGTTATCAGACGGCGGGCGACTTTGCCGAAGCCTTCAGCGCTGCCCTGCACAAAGACGACTCGCTGGATGCCATTCGCCGCAGGATACCGGTCGCTGACGGTACCCAGGTGCTGCCCGAAATGCGCACCGAACGGTATCCTGTGCAAGCGCCAGCGCGCGCCGCAGCGGGTGCCACGCCACGCACCGCGCAGATCCTCTTCGCAGCGGCGCTGCTCCTGCTGGTGCTCATCATTGGGGTTGTGCTGCTGAACGGTGGAGAGCTAAGCGTCACCACCAGCGAAACCGGCGACGCCACCCGCACCTCAGCACCCACCACCATTCCCCAGGTCGCGCTGGCGACGTTTGGGCAGGTCAGTTTCAGCACGGTTGCCGCCCCTGGCGATTCAGTTGCGCTGCGCCTCACCAACGTTCAGGTGCCGCCCGCCGGGCAGGTTTATGTGGCATGGATGGTGAACACCGCAACCGGCGACCGGCTCAACTTCGGTCGGGTGCCGGTAGACGCCGCAGGCAGCGGCAGCGCCGCCTTTGAATCGCCGGACGGACTCATGCTGCCCCAGGCCTACAACGCGCTGCTGCTCACACTGGAACCTGTTGACAGCGAACGCGCAGCGACGCCGTCTGGCGAAGTCCTCTACAGCGGCATGTTTGATCCGGTGATCAGCGCCATGCTGCGCGAGCTTTTTGTCGCCTCTGACCAGGGGCTGGATGGTAACAGCCTGCTCAACACCGCGCTGGCCGAAGCCCGTTTCACGACCCAGCATGCGGGTCTTGCTGCCGACGCCCCCAATCTCGGCGGGCTGCTTAATCATGTTGAACACACCATCAACATCATCCTGGGCACCGAAGAGGACCTGGATAATAACGGGCGCGGCATTAATCCCGGCGCGGGCATCGGCCTTATCCCCATGCTGGACGCCATGAACGCGCTGGTCGTAAGCGCGACAGAGAACGCCAGCCTGCGCGCGCAGACCGAGGCCGAAGCGATTCGCGTATGCATCAACAATGTCGATACCTGGGCGCGGGAGCTGCTGCAACTGGAACGCGGGTTTCTGCAGGTGGGGAGCGTGGAGGCCGCCCAGGCCGATATGGTCACCGCGACTGCGCTGGCAGACCAGCTTACGACCGGGATCGACGCAAATGGCCAGAATGGTGTGGAACCCTTTGAGGGGGAGTGTGGCCTTGCACAGATTCCTGTTTATGGGCTGCTGGTCGCCACAATTGACATTACCGAGGGAGACGTAACTTCCGAATGATGCGCTTCAGGCTTCAAACGCTGGTTCTGATCCTGGTTCTGGCCGGCTGTGTGGGCGCGCCACCTGCACCCACGCTGCTTCCCGGCGAACGTCCCACCGTTACGCCCCTGCCGCCTACACCGGCCTGGCGGCAGCCCGCCGAAGTTATCTCGGTCGATAACGTCCAGCGGCTCAGCCTGCTGGGGCGGTTGGATGCGCCGCCGCCGCCTTCCACCGTGTTCGCCCATGCGGTTTCGCCGGATGGAACCCGCCTGGCTGCGCTCAACAACGATTTGCTGGTGACCTGGGAGCTGGTGACTGGGGAAATCGTGTTCAGCCAGTCCCGGCAAGGGGCCAATGGCGTGTTTTATTCCCCGGATAAAGACGAGCTGTACACGCTGTATCCCGATGGCACCATCGCGATCCATGACCCCAACGACGGAACCATTAAGGCGACGCTGCGCGGGCACGAAACGTATGGCGGTATGTATGCCTACAGCGCGCCCTATGGCCTGCTGGCCCTGGGGGGCACGGATGGCACAGTGAAGGTGTGGGACATGTTCGCCCGTGTTGCGCGTGCCACCCTCACAGATGACCTGGCCACCCTGCCAGATTCGCTGGCCTTTACCCCGGATGGCACACAGATTGCGGTCGCCAATCCGGTTGGGTTGATTCGGTTGTGGAACTGGGAAACCCGCGAGAACGTTCAGACGTTCGAGCCACAGCCCACCCGTTACAGCCGGATGGCCTTTTCTGCGGATCGTGTGTACCTGGCGGCAGCAGCAGGTCCCGTCGTGGTCGTCTGGGATGTGCAGACCGGCAACGTGCTTCACTTCTTCGAAGTGGGTGAGGGCGGTGCAAACGCGATCCTGCACTTCTACCAGGACACCCACCTGTTGTTTACCGGCGGCCTGGCTCCAGATATCCGCCTGTGGAACACGGATGCAGGGGCAGTGCTGGCGCTGCTGCAAGAGACCGGCGGTGATCAGGCAGCGCTTGCCCTCGCGCCAGACGGGGCGCTGGCCCTCACCACTGGCTATCAGGAACGCGCCATCCTGTGGAACCTGGCAGGCCTGGAGCAGGGGTCGCTGGCACGCGGCAGCTTTGAGCCGAACAACCCCAATCTGTTTAACGCCGCCTGGACGGATGACGGTTTTCTGCTGCTGCTGCTGGACTCGCGCGGCCCGATTGAAGTGTGGGGGGTCGCCCCTTAGTCCGTTTCGGGCTGCACAGAGTCGTCGCTGCGGGCCTCCCAGATTTCTTTGGCAATATCGGTATACAGCCTGCCATCCAGGTGGTCAATTTCGTGCTGGAACACCCGCGCCAGCCAATCCCGTGCTTTCAACCGCCATTCCTTGCCGTCACGATCCTGACCGGTGACGATCACCTCTTCGTGACGGTCAACCGTGCCGTAATAACCGGGGATAGAAAGGCAGGCTTCCACACCTTCCACCAGCGCGCGGCTGGCTTTGATGATCTTGGGGTTGGCCACCACATGCACCACGCCAGCCAGATCGCCATATTCCTTGCGGCTCTCTTCATCGTCTGGCAGGCGCACCACGATCAACCGCTGGCTCACAGAGACCTGCGGGGCGGCCAGTCCCACACCGGGCGCTGCGATCATCGTTTCAATCATATCATCCACGAGCTGCTGAAACTTCTTGTCGAAGTTCGTCACTTTTACTGCTTTCCTGCGCAGGATCGGGTCATCGGTTCCGATAATCTTCAGAAGTGACATCGTTATTGCCTCACTTTCAATACACCCTCCATTATAACGCATCTCGCATAAGACTTGCGGCAGAAGTGCGCGCCAGAATGCGCTGGCACAGGAATGCTTCGGCGCTGGCCTGCGCTGAAGCCCCTATCCCTGATTTTTCATCCCTCTGCCCCCGTAACCCTTCGCGGCAGGGGCACATGCGGCGGATGCTGGGTGCCGAAGCCCTGCGCCCCGCCAAGAGGGAGTACGGGTGAGGGGCGCTTCAGCCTCAGGTTCAATGGGCAGGCGTCGGCCTGTTGTGGTACACCTGTAACTTAAGTATCACCCGGCGCAAAGCGCTGATTGACAGTTTTTTTGCTTTTATGGTACAGATTGTTACATAAATCGCAGTATGCTACACACTCTCACCAATGAAATGAAAGAAAGGAAAACGCCCTCATGGAGCGTAGAACCCTGTTGATCGCTGTTGGCCTTGTGGTGGTCGTCGTCGCGGTCGGTGCGCTGCTGGTGTTCAGCTATGTGCAGTCGCTGCTTGCGCCGAAACCGCTGGAAATCACTTACGCGACGGTACAAACCCAGATGCCAGAAGGGGCAGCCTGTGCAGGCGGCAGCGACGAAAGCACTGGCATCGCCAAGGAGATCCTGAATCTCGAGACAGACGACATCTATGTGGCGGGAGGTTCCAACCCCATGCCGGATGACGAGTGGGCAGGCTACAGCTTTCGTCTGCCCGTCCTGAAAAACTCGACGCGCAACCTGATGTTTGACGGATCCTGTTTCTTCCGCTCACCGGATGCACCTGTAACCTGTACGGGCGACGCGTGCTTTACCATAGAGGAGATCGTGGGCTATACCTGGCTGAAGCTCACCACAGTTGCGGGGAACGAATGTTACCCGGATGCCTCAGGGTGCAGCGGCGATGTAGTTAACCCAGGCTATGTGAGCATCAACACCATAGCCAAGTGCCACCACATCGTGTATGACGGCCCCACCATTTATGAACTGGCTGACGGCAATGGCAACCTCTACGTCATGCACGCGACGGCGGACGGTATCCCCAATGTAGAAGGGCCGCAGTTGCCCGCAGGCTGGACGCTGACCGAGCGCGAAATCACCGAACCGCTGGTACTGCAACCTTTTGGTGGAGGCGATTCCTGTTACTACAACGTGATCCGCGATAACCTGGTGCAGAGCTATCACCAGTATGCCTATGCAGAGGCCCAGTACCCGCCGCAGTAAGGCTTTTCCACATAAGACGGTCGCTGGTGGCGGACGAGACCTGTCTCGTCTGCTGCTGCATAAACCGCACCGGGGGCCGCGTTTTTCTGGAACAGCCTGAGGGTTGGTCAGAATCGCGTTCAGAGATTGCACCCTTATTTCAATCGCGTGTATGCGTTCTCCCTGACCTGAACAGCCAGACCAGCAGCAGGGCTTTTGCAAAGTCAGAAGCATTGGGCTTGTGGCAGGGTATTGGCCAGGGAATTGGTTTCCCTGGCAAGTGCTTGTCTGGCCGCGCACCGTTGCCACACCCACACAAGGTGGGT
>CAZQIJ010000079.1:0-13568 GCA_964592955.1 uncultured Anaerolineaceae bacterium | reverse complement strand
TCCCTGCGCCGTTAGGGCCAATGACAGCCAGGATCTCGCCATCGTTAACCCGGCACTCGATGTTCTGCAGCGCAAGAATGCCGCCAAAACTCAATGAAATACTATTGACATGTAATTTTGTGTCTGTCATAAGAAAGATAACCCGCACTATAAATTAAGCGATGTTCCGCTTTGCCAGAAATTGCGCTCATATCACTATAGCAATAGAGAACCACCCTTGCCACAAAGAGCGCGTGTGAAGAACAGGGTTGTTGAGGCAGTTGGAGCGCTACGCTAAATATAACCACAGATTTCTGTCTCGCACAGTTTCTTAAGCGCGCATTAATGGAGCCAGGTGCAGAGCATACAAAAGAGGGCAGGGTTACGCCCACGCAAACCTGCCCTCTTCCAGTCTACCGGTTAACGCGCTGTGCTGCCGCGCAGATGAACTGCCGCATTATGGGCAGGTGCCCTTGCGCAGGCGGTAATCAAAGACGTAGGTGTTGTTGCTTTCGTTCTCTTCCAGCACCTGGTTAAAGGGATCAATCGTGAAGGTCACGCGCATGTCACCGTAGATGTTGAGCGTGACAGGGAAAGTTACCACAAAGTTCTGCCCAACACCCATCACCGGGAAGTCGTCAGTCATGATGGTGGTGATGGTATTGGTGCTCAGATCCAGATGCTCCATGCGAACGATGCCGCCGTTGCTGGTCGCACGGTTACCGGCGTTTGTGATATTCGCGCGGAACTCAAACGCTTCACTGCACCGCGCAGAGTCGACACTGGTGGCTGCGCCGTTAATGATGAGGTCCCCATTACCAACGGGGGTTGGCGGGGGGGGGGGGGGGGGCGGCGCGGGCGGGTTGATGCGCGGCAGATTACCGGCATTTCCCGTCAGCGTCACAATGCTGGGGGCGATGAAACCACGTCTGCCGCTGTTAAGTTCAATGTAGTACCAGCCGGAACCGCTTGAACTGATTCCAAGCACGCGAGCAGAATCCCCAGCCAGCAGCGTTCCTACGGGCGGGTACGTGGTGCTGTCGCCGGAACGGACGTTAGCGTCAACATTGGCAACCACGCGCGGCGTGTTATCGAAGGGTGTGGGGGTGGCCGCCAGTGTGGGCCGCGTGATAATTGACAGGGTGCTTGTAGCGGTCACGCCTACCGGACGCGGCGTTTCGAGAATGACGAAGTCCGGGGGATTGTTCTCAATACGCAGCGGGCTTACCGTCTCAAATATGGCACTCGACCGTGATACGTTGACGGTCAGGCGCAGTTCATACAGGCCGTCTTCCGCCAGTTCCGTATTCCATACCCCCAGGATATCGTCAATCACAGGGCGGTTGCTGGGAAGCGTGGCCGGAGACCACGACACATTATCGGCCAAGGCCGTCAGATCATCGTTCAGAGGGCGAAACTCAAGAAAGTAATTTGACATATTGGCCAGGTTCGCGGTGCCACGCACCTCGACCTCACCGCGCAGCACATAAACTGGCGGGGGCCAGGATATCTTGGCATCGGGGTTGCCCTGAGGAATGCTTGTTCCCTGCGCCCCTACCGTGCCGCCTATTAACCCCAGGATGAGAACTGCCAGCAGCATCACCACTGCCGTTTTCTTATACATAGCGGAACTCCTCTTGCTAATCCGGTCTCTTCTCATGATACAGGAGGATGGGGAAGACTGCCTAACGGCTGCTAAGCGCTCACACTACGATCATGAAACCGTAACAACGCGGCCTACTGCGCCTGAATTTCGCGTTCGCACCCTTTTAGGAACAGCCATGCGAACACGGTGGGCATCACAGCAGGCAGCAGCCCTTCCACCAGCAGCAGCCACACTGCTGGCAAACTGAGCAAACGCGGCAGGTTGATAAGGACAAAGTAGAAAATCACGAGTGTCAGCGCAGTGGCGGCAGCGGTATTGCGGCCATGTGTGGTGACGCCGATGTACAGGCCAATTGCGCTTACCATGAACATTTCCAGCGGCAGGCGCACAATTGACGATCCTAGCAGCAGCAGCATAAAGATGTGCGCCGTAATCCCGAACTCCTCCACTGGAAAACGATTCACGTAGATCATCATCAGGGTGGGAAGCTGGGTGAACGTGGCCACCGCCAGCAGCATTGCCAGCGCTTCACTCTGTTTCCACATCGCGCCAGCAACCCTGGAGAGCAGGATTTCACGCAGGTTCAGCGGCGTGGCCAGCACAAGCGGCAGGGTATGGTTTTCGATATCAGCTACCATCGCTCTGCTGGAGTCACTGGCAAGCGCATACAATGTACGGCTGTAATAGAAGAGCGAGATCGGCAGTAGCGCGAGCGCGATGAGCACCAGCGGAACGAGGACGGTGAACAGGAATCCCAGCGGGATTGTCAGAAAGATGATGACGACCTGAACCAGATACCACTGAAGATATGTTTCAAACTGAGGCGGAATCACGCGCCAGTATGGGCCAAGATGACGCCGTACCAGAGGATGCGAACGGCGCGCCCAGTGGGGATAATTGAGGTCAATATATGACCTGTCTACTGCCAGTGACCGAATGCGGGCAGCTTTTGAGGAGACACTTTCCACAGGCGGATTCCCGAAAACTTTTCTTAAAGTAATGTTATCAAGAATCGGGTGGCAGGGTCTACTATCCTAACAGGATTCCAATGCCACCCGCGCGGTGCTGACATCACGGTGCAGAAATGAGGTTAAAACTCGAACTCGTCATAGTCCTTGCACAGCAGCAGCGGCCCTTCATAAGCCTCGCGGGCTTCGGGAATCAGCACAGACGGATCTGCATTCCACACCTGATAGTGGATCAGCATCAGGCATTTGGCACCCACCCGTGTCGCCAGTTCAGCCGCCTGCAGGGCAGAGCTGTGCCCTGGGCCTTTGCCGGCGGCTTCGTGGATGAGAATATCGGCCTCGTGCGCCAGTTCAATCAGCGTGTCTGTAGGCTCGGTGTCGCAGCTATAGGCAACGATCTTGCCTGTAACCTTGTTTTCGATGCGCAGCCCGATGGTGGGCATGAAGTGCTTCACCGGCCATGCCGTGATCTTGAAATCGTCATTTTCCATCACAGGGGCACGGCTGCGCTCACTTACGCGGTGAAACGCCACCGGGAAGAAATTCGGCCATTCACGCCAGCCAAAACCCGCCATCATGTCCTCGGTACGGTTGATGCAGTGATGCAGCCCATAAATACGCATGGGGGCGCGCCGCCCCAGCAGCCACATGTGGGTAATCATGTTCGGGATACCAGACACATGATCGGGATGAAAGTGCGTCAGGATAACATCCTGAAGTTCTTCATCGTTAATGCCCAGTTCCTTCATTTTGCCCAGTGGATTTGATCCGGCATCCACCAGAACCGAACCCTCGTGCTCGCCTTGCAGGAGGAAATGGGTATAGTCGTGCTTGGCATCATTGACAGCAGCCGCCGAACCAAAAACGATAATCCGCGCCATACCTACATCGCTTTCGTGAAGTTCCCCGGTCACCACACTATTAAATCAAGAACCACCCAGAATCGCCAGCACCACACGCGGCGTAACGAAAACCTCAAGGGCAGCAGCCAGAAACAGCGCCGGTATGACGATCCCTACAGTAAGCTTCAGGGTGTCGCTCAGGGCAGATATCCAGGCCTGCCCAACCGTTTGCCCGGCGGGGGGTTTGGTGACGATTGCGCCCAGCCGGAAGGCCGCCGCAGTCGCAATCACAATCATCGGGATCTCGATCATGCCGTGGGGCAGCACCGCCGCCGCCACCACCACCAGGTTAGCAGGCCCGGTGAGTATCACCTGGCTGACGATGTATCCGAGCACTGCATAGACTGCGGGCGTAAGCACAAGCGCCGCTACCCCAAAGCTGAACAGTGAGAGCAGCAGCGCGCCTATCAGAATTCGCCCGTTCTGCTCAACAATCATGCCCATCGCGGTGATCTGCAAGTCCCCGGCGAAGAGCCGTTCGGCGACTTCGTCCATGCCCACGCTGGTCATCGTCGCGGCGCTTTGCTCCACAAACGGTAAGCGCCACTGAGGCTGTAACCCGAACACAAACCCGATGACGAATGCCGTCGTGAAGACCAGCAGTGTTACCAGTATGGCGTCACGCTGGCGGCGCAGGCTCAGCGGGAGGCTGTGGCGGTACCACTGAAGCGGGTTGGCGGCAGGGGTGCCCTGCGCATCGACGGCACGGAACGTCTGCCAGATGCGCCCTGCGGTGCGGCGCAGGTTCAACTGGTCGATCGTGCGCCCCAACAGCTCCTCGCGGTTGAAGATGCTGTTGCCCACGCGCAGCAGCAGCACCACGACAAAGAACATCCCAACGATGATGGCCCACAAAGCAGTGATGCCGCCCGGCGAGTCGGCATCTGGTGCCAGAAACATCACCACGCTTTCGCCCTGAATGACCAGGGTCATTGGGATGATGATGAAACTCGCCAGCAGATTTGCCGCGCGCGTGCTTGTGGTCTGGCTGGACACAACCACTGCGCCAGTTACCATCACCAGCGCCTGCACAGTGGTCAGCAGCACAATCTGAAAGACCAGCATCGGTTGGGGTCGCCATGCCAGTTCGCTGAACAGCAGGCTGCTGAGATAGACGGCCATGCCGCCGAAGCTGGAGACCAGCGGCGGAATCATGGCTGACAGCGTCTTGCCGATGTAAAGCTCGGTGTTGGTCAGTGGTGTGCTCAGCAGCGGTTCCAGGCTGCGGCGCTCTTTTTCCCCAACAAACGTTTCCAGCGCGATGACGAGTGAAATCGAAATCGGGAAGAAGCCCACAATCATCAGCAGAAACGGTATCGTCCGCTCACCAATGAGCTGCGCGCCGAAGCCGGTCAGGAATTCGGTGAAGCGCCCGGCGAAGAACTGTGCCAGGCTGGGAAACAGAAACGTCAGGATGACGATGGGCCCCACAATGCGCCAGTCCCGAAAACTGTCGCGCACTTCGCGCCGTGTGATGATCAGCGCGTTGCTGAGGGTTTTCTGTGTGGCGGTAAGGGATGGCAGCCGCGAAAGCCGCAGCCAGACCTTGCTTAGTTGTTCACGATTAACCAGCGTTGCCATCTTCGTCCTCTTTTACCACCTGCAAATAGATGTCTTCCAGCGTGCGGGTGACCGGGGCCAGGGTAACCACTTCGTAGCCCAGGCGCAGCGCAAAACGCAGCAGATCAGGGTTGAGGGTTTCAGGGGTGCTGGTGCAGTAGCGCAGCCAATCCGAACCTGCATCGATCACTGTCACCAGTTCCTCAAATTCGGCGCGCAGGCCGGCGATGTCGCCGTTCACGCGCAGTTCCAGCGTGGGTTCGCCCACAAACTGCGCTGCCAGTTCTGCAAACGTTCCCTGAGCGATAATGCGCCCATGCCGGATAATGGCGATGGTATTGGCCAGTTGCTGTGCCTCCGTCAGGTTATGTGTCGTGATCAGAAACGTGCGTTCGTCGCGCTGAAGTTCGACAATGGCGTCGCGCACCTGTTTGGCGCTCAACGGGTCCATGGCAGAGGTCGGCTCATCCAGCAGCAGCACAGGAGGGTTATGCAGCAGCGCGCGTACCAGGGCCAGTTTTTGCTTCATCCCCTTAGAGTACTCGCCCAGGCGTTTATCCAGCGCGAATGTCAGGCCAAAACGTTCCATCAGCTCATAGCTGCGCCGGGTGCGCTCCCCGCGCCCAAGGCGATACATTTCTCCGAAGAAATCCAGGTACTCGATCGCTTTCATGCGCTCATACAGCCCGTGCTGCTCGGTAAGGACGCCTACGCTGGAACGCACACGCTCCGGTTCGGCAACCACATCATAACCCGCAACCCGCGCAGAGCCGGAAGTTGGCGCGAGGATAGACGTGAGCATGCGCACGGTAGTTGTTTTGCCGGCACCGTTTGGCCCAAGGAGCGCCAGCACGTGCCCCGGTGCGATGTTGAGACAAACATCCTGGACAGCGTGGAATCCGTCAAAAGTCTTGCTCAAGCGGTCTGCTTCAATCATGAATCATCAATCATCCAGCTAAACTTAGCGACATCCGTAATCAGCAGGTGCTGCACGTTGTCATTATCGCACAAACACACGCGCCATGATACAAACAACCGTAAAAATCAAACACACAAAAAACCGCCAGTGTTGGCTGGCGGCTGACGTGCATGTGTGTGTGCTCACGCGCAGGGTCAGGGGAAATCTGCAGCAGGCAGCGCGTCTTTAAGGTGACACATGCCAGACGGCGATGGCAGGCGCAAAGCCTGATTTGTGCGCCAATGTGTGCGCAATGTGCGCTAAGGACGCCCACCGGCGGATAACATTTAACCCTGTTCCGCGGTTTCTACGCGTTTCTGCGCGAAGTGCAACCCGTACAGAAAGGTTGGATGTTTGCCGCAAGCACACGGCACGCCGTGCCCCTGCACCTCACCCCATTGCTTTGCCTGTACTCAGGCTTTCGCGGGCCTGGCAGGTTCAGGATCGCGGAAGGACTCGCGTTCTTCGGGTGTTACGGGGCGGCGCTGGCGCGTGAGCAGCAGGGCCACCGCCACTACAAACGCGATACCGGTCACCACCTGAGCAATGTTGACCCCCGCCACGAGCGTGACCTCGACTCGCAGGAATTCCAGCATAAAGCGGATGAATGCGTACTGCGCCACATAAAGCAGGAAAATGGTGCCAGGACGCAGGCTCCCGCGCCGCTTCTGCCACAGATTCAGCAGCAGTATAAAAGCCGCAAAGCTCCACAGGGCTTCGTAGGCGAACAGCGGGTGGAACAGCGTTTCTGCCGGATAATCGATGGTGCTGGTATAGGGCGGCACACGAAACTCACTGCCGATCTGAATCCCCCAGGGAAGTGTCGTCGGCGTACCGTATAACTCCTGGTTCACGGCGTTGGCAATGCGACCAATGGCCTGGCCCAACGGCAGCGATACAGCAGCAATATCCAGCCAGGGCAGAATGGGCAGACGATTGCGGCGCAGGTAAACATAGGACCCGATGAACCCGCCGATGAATGCCCCGAAAATACTCAGGCCACCGCTCCAGATGGCGATTGCCCCGTTGGTGGTATTAAAGAAGTTCTGCAGGTACCAGGCTGTGTCCTGGCAGAGCGTCGCCGGGTCAGCATCACTGCACCCCAGGGTAAGGGATACCGGCGGGAACAGCACAAACCACAGCCGCGCCAGGATAATCCCCAGGATAACCGCCCAGAACATTGCGCCCCACACGTGTTCAGGATCGCGGCGGTCCCGGCGTGCCAGCCGCGCCGCGACGGTGGCCGCAAACAGGATTGCGGCCACAATGATAATGCCGTAGTAGCGAATCTGAAACTGATTTTCGGCGATCGTCAGCGTAATCGCCTGCGGACCAAATTCCATAACTAGACCTCTCTGTTGCGTAAGGTGCGATAAACGAACCACAATCTTTGTAAGGCAGTCAGGTTGGTGCCGAGCGCTAGAATCAACAGACCGAGGGGCAGGAATGTGGCTGGCAAGAACACCATGACCAGAATCACCATGAGTCGTTCCAGGCGAGAGAAAAGGCCAATGGTCACGGAGATACCCATCCCCTCGGCACGCGCACGCACATAGCTGACTGTGTAGCTGCCGATCAGTGCCGCGAATGCCAGCAGCAGCATCTCCATACGACCCTGAACGGCAGAATAATAACCCAAAGCTGCAAAAATAAAAGCGTCAGCATAACGATCCAGGGTTGAGTCCAGCAGCGCGCCAAAACGATCACTGCGCTGCATGGCGCGTGCTACAGCCCCATCCAGCGCATCGAGCGGCAGCCCGATCAGCAGTACAACGCCAGCAGCCGTGAATTGTCCGAGCGCCAGCAGTACCGAGGCCACGGCGACCAGCAGCAACCCGGCGATGGTGATCGTATCTGGATGCAGCCCCATCTGCGCCCCCAGATGACCAGCCTGCGACATCAGGCGCGCCACGCGTGCGCGCACTCTCTCTGTTCGTGTTATGGGCATCCTGGAACTCACTCTTGTCTTGGAAGACCGTTTCCTGTACACTGACTCTATCTCATCGGGGCGTAGCGCAGCCCGGTAGCGCGCACCGTTCGGGTCGGTGAGGTCATGGGTTCGAATCCCGTCGCCCCGACAAGGTTTCTCCTTGTGCGAATCCCGCTGTTCCAAGGCGGGATTTCGCGTTTATGCGCTCAGCACGCCCTCAGGCGCTGTTATTATCGTCGTCCACACCTTCATCATCAAACGTGAACAGCGGCAGTTGTACTGTCGCCGCGTTTCTGTCATCCGGTGCAGTCTGCTGCGTTTGCCGCACGAGCAACTGCCATGTGGTGAAATCCCGGCAGAAATCGCACATGTCCGGCGGGCTATCCCCAAAGTGCACCTGGCCGCAGTTCGGACAGCGCCAGTATTTGACGGGACCTGCTTCGCTACTCACTTGAACCCATGCCAATCACAACACGCCACCTCAAACGCACACCTTTTTTGTGGATAGGGACTTCGGCAAACGGTTCACGCCTTACGCGCACCCCGGTACAGTACCGGGCGCTACAGCAGTTGGCGTTTGCGCCGCGCCAGCGCAGCGATCACCTCACGATCGGCTTTGCCGAAGCTGTACTCGTGGAACTGATCTTCGGTGATCCAGGCAAAGTCGTGTACGCCCAGTTTCTGCGCTTCGCCGCTCACATAGCGGCATTCAAAGGCATACAGCGTGATTTTGAAGTGCGTGAAGGCGTGTTTTACCGTCACGAACAGCTCACCAACCTCGACCTCAATGGCCAGTTCTTCGCGAAGTTCACGCAGCAAACAGGCTTCCAGGCTTTCACCGGGTTCCTGCTTGCCACCGGGGAACTCCCACAGCCCTCCTAGTAATCCTTCTGGTGGGCGCTGCGCAATCAATACCCTGCCGGTTTCGTCACGGATGATGCCTGCCGCCACCGGATAATGCGGCGTGGGAGCCTTCTTGCGTTTCACCGGGCGTTCGGCCTGCGTGCCGCGCCGGAAGGCCAGGCAGTGTGACGCAATCGGGCAGGCAGTGCAAAGCGGTTTCTTTGGCCTGCAGATTGTGCGCCCCAGTTCCATCAACGCCTGATTATAATCGCCCGGATGTTCGATGGGAACCCACTGCTCTGCAATTGACCACAACTGCGCCTGCACGGCGCTTTGCGTCACATCGTCTGCCAGGTCCAGCAAACGCGAAAAGACGCGGATCACGTTGCCATCCAGCACCGGCACTGCCTCGCCAAAAGCGATACTGGCAATTGCGCCCGCGGTGTAGCGTCCCACGCCGGGAAGGGTTTGCAGTTCCACCGCTGTTTGTGGAAACTGCCCCGCATACGCTGTGCTGATCTGCTGAGCGGCAGCATGCAGGTTGCGTGCCCGGCTGTAGTAACCAAGCCCCTCCCACGCTTTAAGGATTTTGCTGAGCGGGGCCTGCGCCAACTTCTGAATAGTCGGGTAGTTTTCCAGAAAGCGCCTATAATACGGGATAACGGTCTCAACCTGGGTTTGCTGCAGCATGATTTCCGAAAGCCACACATGGTAGGGGATTGGCGGATTTTCGCGCCAGGGCAAGTTTGCAGCGCTGCGGGCATACCAGGCCACGAGGTCAGTTGAGAATGGTGCAGGCATACCAGGTCCTCATAAAGCAATCTTTGACGCGGGTGCAAATCTGGTCGGGAAGCTGGGCGTGTTTGCAATTCTGAATCATGAACTGAGTTAAGATTAAAGTCAATGCTGCGCAAAGACCAAAAATGGCGGTGGGCGATGAATGAACCTTTGGTGCTATTGGCGATAGGTGTTGGGTTTGCGTTACTCTTAGGATGGTGGTGGAAACGGCCAAAAGAACAGCATCGGCAGCCGCAAAGCACATCCAACACAGACACAGACACAACGACAACCAGCCAGGGGGAAACGATGATGCCTACCTATTACCGGCGCTTTACCATGCGGTTTGACAATGGTCATACAGCATCTGCCCTTCATGTTCCAGAAGATCCAGATCCCACACTGATTCTCGACAACCTCAGGATGACAGATACCCGCCCAACCATCTTCATCACCGGCGGCGCTTCCCTGATGTCGCCAGAAGACATCAAGCGCACCAATGACATCATCAAAGCGGTGGCAGAGTTTGCCCACCAGCATCACATCACCATCCTGGATGGTGGTACCGAATCCGGGGTTATGCAGATGATCGGTGATGCACGCCGCAATTTTGCCTATAGTTTCGACCTGGTCGGTGTCTCGCCGCTCGGCAAAGTCTCCTACCCTGGTTACAAGAATCCCAACGAAGAAGGGTTTCTGGAAGACAGCCACTCGCACTTTGTCCTTGTGGATGCGACAACCTGGGGCGACGAGTCGCGTACCCTTCTTACGCTTACCCGCACCCTTTCCGGCAACGGCACACACCCTGCGGTTGGCATTCTCATTAACGGCGGCACAATCGCCAAGCAGGAGGTGTATCTGGCTGCCACGCGCGAATATCATCTGCCAATGCTGGTGCTGGAAGGCAGTGGCCGCGCCGCCGACGATATCGCCAACGCTTTTAAGACCGGGCGCGCTAACCAGCGCATCCTGCAGGCTATCCTGGCCGGGGGTGACATCCAGCTTGTGGCGACCCACGAAGGCCCGGAAGCCATGCGCGCCAAACTGAAACAGCGCTTTAACGTCGAGGCGTAAGCGGTTTGGGCGTTTCCAGCAGAGACGCAAGCGCTTCACGCACGTTCGGAAGCCCATACCATAAGAGCAGGTTGGACTGCGCCTGCCACAGCGTGTCGGCATCAACGAGCGCCTGTAGTGCCCGGCGTTGGTGGATGCTGAAGTTCCGTGTTTGTGGGGGCAGCGGTGCATTGCCGTTTCTGGTGAAAACCAGACGATCCATTTCGTGCGCACGCTTCTCCACATAAACCCCGAAACGCAAGGGGATACCGCCGTTGAAGGTGGTATCCAGCAGGGCGTGCGCCACCCCACATGCGCTGAGGGGATCGCGCCTGTTCTGCAGTGCCGCACTTAGCACCGTCACCTGATCTTCCAGCGGCAGTCTTTGGATCGTCTCCAACAAGTAGGTATCTGGCCAGGTGCCGCCTGATGCTGCTTCGGCCAGCATCCCCAACGGGTCAAAGTCCACCGCATTGCCCAACACATGCACCAGCGCGATGCGTGCCGCCCGCTGTACTGCGGAACTTGTATCCGCCGCGTTTGTGAGCGCGCGGAGCGCTGCGATCCGCCTGCCAGCGGCCTGCGCATCCGTGGTCAGGCGAATGCGGCGGGCCAGCAGCGGGAAGAACAGCGCCTGTTCGGTATCCCCTGTGTAATGCTGCATCACGCTGAAGAGCGAGTCCCACAGGTCTGGAATATAGTCGGCAAGCTGTTCAAGAATCAGCAGCACATACCATGTGACCGCACAGCGGCGCTGCAGGCAGCGGAAGTAGATGTTGGGCTGGTGGGCCGCAGCCCGCAGTGTTGCGTCGGCCAGCGCCCTGCGGTCTGCCGGGTGTTCAGGCTTTGCGAAACTGTGCGCGTCGTTAACGATCTGCATCAGCAGCAGCATAACGCTGTCTGCATCCGCCAGGGTGTCGTCTTCCAGGCAGGCGATCAGTTCCGGGACAAGCAGCGGTGAGACCTCGGACAGATAGCCAAGCCAGTGTTCGTGCAGTGCGTCGAACGCCGCCTCGCGCACGGCCTCAGAGCGCGCGCGGATTCGTTTCAGCCAGTCGGACATCTGCGGGTAGCCCAGGCGCTCCCAATCGACACGCGGGTCACTGCTGCCGCTCACTGGATGCTCGCTTTCGTCCCCAGATCTGCGACCACTGCCCGTTACACCCCGGTCATCTTCAGCACACGGCCTACAGTGCGGAGCAGGATATTGAGGTCAAGCCACAGCGACTGATGGCGGATGTAATAGAGGTCATACTGTAGTTTCACCAATGCATCCTCATCGGTGGATCCATAGCCGTAACGCACCTGCGCCCATCCGGTTAAGCCGGGCCGCACCGTGAGGCGGGTGCGGTAGAACGGGATCTTCTCGGTCAACCGCCGTACATGCTCCGGGCGCTCTGGGCGCGGCCCGATCAGGCTCATGTCGCCGCGCAGGATGTTGATGAGCTGCGGAATTTCGTCGAGGCGTGTTTTGCGCATCAAGCGTCCCACCCGCGTTACCCGAGGATCGCCATCCTTGCTGAACACCGCGCCGGTCTGTGCTTCGGCATCCTGTACCATCGTCCGAAATTTGATAATCCTGAACGCGCGCCCATTCAGGCCAACCCGCTCCTGATGGTAGAAGATGGTGCCAGGCGAATTCAGCTTGATGGCCAGTGCGAGCAGCGGCAGCAGTGCGGCGAAGACCGCCATCCCCACAGCACACAGTCCGATTTCGACAGCCCTGCGCGCCAGCGGATACAGCGTAAAGATGGACTCGCCTTCAGTTGGCAGCACCAGTGTCCAGTAATTCCGGATCTGCTCTACAGGCACGCGCCCGGTGATGCGTTCAAACAGCAGCGGCATCGGTACCAGCGCAACACCGCTTTCATAAGCATCCATCACAGCCTGAAACAGCTCGCCATCGGCATGTGGCGACGAAGTGAGCACCAGTTCGCTGATGCGGTCGCGCCGTACAAAGTTCATCAGATCTGCGGCAGTTCCTACCACTGGCACACCGGCGATGAGTTTTCCCACATCGCTCCCTTCGCCGATAATGCCGGCAAACGCGTAAGTGGTTTGGGCGTGGCTGCGAATAGCGTTGATAATTTCCTCGGCTTCTATGCCGATAATCAGGATGAGGCGCGCTTCGCTGGCTCTGTCGATAAGTGACGGCATGGCCATGCGCCAAAGCCCGATGAAGACGAACGACGCAATGCCATAGTAAAAGATAAACAGGCGCGGCAGGGCATCGCGCGGGGAGAAGAAGAACACGATCAGATAAATGACCAGAAGCTGCCCCGTGATGCGTACAAGACGCTGGAACGATACCAGACGGTTCGACGCGACGGGCAGTTCGTAGAAATCGTTGGCGGCGGCCAGCAGCATCCACATCGGAGGCAGCACCACAAACCAGATCGCCTCCGACACAACGAATGCGGGTGAAAATGCGTATTCCGCCACCCGCGCCCACACTGCCAGCGCTGCAACCACCGCAGCGATCACTGCGGCGGCATCCCCAACCATAATGACCACGCGGCGCTCTGTGATACGCAGTTGCAGCCGCCGTTTTGCAGATGGAGAAAAGATCATAACCCGCCCCACTCAGCCCGAAGGTTTCTGTTATCAGCATAACGCCGTAAGCCCCCTGCCTTCAGGCATGGGGATACAGGGCGTACTTGTGTTGAAGGCGTATCCGTGCGATTAGCGTTGTATTCGCGGTACGAAACACAAAAATCGCGACTGCGAATCTGCTTCACATTGTAGCACACACCGGGTCATCTGTGTGCTACCGTGCGCCGGTAACCCGTAAGGCGACGGGAAACCATCGCAGGCGCGCGGAGCTGAAACTGTGGATTACCCAAAGGCGAGGGACTTGAGCTATTCCAGGAAAATAATCAGTCACTTGCAGGGGCGGGGCAACGACCACGCCCGCCCAACTCGGTGGCTCGTTTTTTCTGGAACAGACTTATGCCTGTTTCGGTGCCTCTGGCAGACAGGAATGTCAGCAGAA
>CAZQIJ010000078.1:0-13616 GCA_964592955.1 uncultured Anaerolineaceae bacterium | reverse complement strand
CTGCCTGGGGTGCTGCCCGCCCTGATCGTTGAAGCAGCGCTGCGCTTCTCTTACGCCATCTTTCTGACGGCATCGCTGGGGTTTCTGGGGCTGGGCGTGCAGCCACCCTCACCGGACTGGGGGCGCATGGTTAACGAGGCTCGCCCAGATGTCACAACAACCCCCTGGGCGTTATGGTTCCCGGCGGGGGCAATCGCGACCCTGGTAATCTCTGTCAATCTGCTGGCGGACGGGCTGCGGCGCATCTTCCGCTACGAAGGGAGCGGTCTCTAATGCAGGATTTCCCAGTCATCCAGGCCGACGGGCTTTGCATCGATTACCGCCTGGGCAAAACATGGTACAACGCCATTTACGATGTTTCGCTGGCCATTAACCCGCTGCAAATTCACGGGCTGGTCGGCGAAAGCGGCAGCGGCAAATCCACGCTGGCGCTGGCGCTCATCCGCTATCTGTCTGGCAACGCCCGCGTCTCACACGGGCATGTCCTGCTGGACGGCGAGGATCTGCTGACGAAAAGCGAGGCAGAAATGCGCGACCTGTGGGGCCAGAAGCTGAGCCTGGTGCCGCAGAATCCGCTGGCCTCGCTCAACCCGTCCTACAGGGTTGGGGAACAGATCGCAGAAATCACCCGGCAGCACGCACGGCTGTCGCCCGGCAGTGCGGCGCAGCATGCCGTAGAGATGCTGCGCCGCGTGAAGATCGCAGATCCCGAACATGTGGTGAAGCGCTATCCACACCAGCTTAGCGGAGGAATGCGCCAGCGTGTGATGATTGCGATGGCACTAAGCACACAACCGCGCCTGCTGGTGCTGGACGAACCCACGACGGCGTTAGACGTTACCACGCGCGCGGTGATTCTCGACCTGTTTCGCGAGCTGATTCACGACAATGAGGCGGCGGCGCTGTATGTGTCGCACGATCTGGGCACGGTGGCGCAGCTCTGCGATTACGTCACGGTGCTGTATGGCGGCGAAGTGATGGAAAGCGCCCCGGTCAGCGACATCTACCACCGCCCCTACCATCCGTATACCATCGGCCTTCTGGCCAGCCTGCCGCGCCACACCGAGATGGCCGATGCGCGTTTGCCCACCATTGAAGGCGTCGCGCCGTCGCTGGCCGAACGCCCCAAAGGGTGCGTCTTCGCGCCGCGCTGCCCGGTGGCGCTGGCGGTTTGCCACAGCGAAAAACCGCCGCTGGAAACCACCCCGGAAGGGCGCATGGTGCGCTGTCATCGCTGGCAGGAGATCGCCGCAGGAACGCTGGAAATTCAGCGCACGCCGCAGCCCGCCGCGACCAGCGCCCCACCCAAACCCGGCCATGTGCTGCGCGCCAGCAACATCGAAAAACAGTTTGACGAAAGCACATTCTTCGACAGGCTGCTGCGCCGCCAGCGCCAGGTCGTACACGCGGTGGATGGCGTCTCGATTAACGTGCGCAAACGGTCAACTTTCGGCCTGGTGGGAGAAAGCGGGAGTGGCAAGACCACGCTGGCCCGCGCCATCGTAGCGCTGGATCGCACAGACAGCGGTATGCTTGAACTGCTCGATATGCCGCTGGCGCTCCAACTGAACGCGCGCACCCAGGAGCAACTGTGCAACCTGCAGATGGTCTTCCAGAATCCCAACGATACGCTGAACCCGTACCGCACAGTGGGTAACACGCTGGCGCGCACCGTCCGCCTGCTGGACGGACGCCAGAAAACGCGGGCCGCGCTGCAGGCGCGCGTCGCTGAACTGCTGGAGGCCGTGCGCCTGACCGCGCAGTATGCAGACCGTTATCCAAGCGAGCTGAGCGGCGGAGAGAAGCAGCGCGTGGCCATTGCGCGCGCCTTTGCCGCTAACCCGGCGCTGGTCATCGCAGACGAGCCAACATCTGCCCTGGATGTCTCGGTGCAGGCCGTGATCCTCAACCTGCTCAAGGATCTGCGTGCCGAAGAAGGCGCATCTTACGTGCTGATTTCGCACGACCTGGATGTGGTGGCGTATCTTGCCGACTGGATCGGAGTGATGTATCTGGGGCAGATTGTGGAGGAGGGCACCGCGCAGGATGTTTACAGCACACCGTCGCATCCCTACACCGAGGCGTTGATTTCCGCGATTCCCAACCCGGACCCGGACGTGAAATCCGGCATCATCCGGCTGGAGGGCGATGTGCCCAGCGCACGCAATATCCCGTCCGGGTGCCGTTTTCACACGCGCTGCCCGCGCAAGATCGGCGCGATTTGCGAGCAGCAAGAGCCACCCTGGCAAGACGCGGGTAAGGGTCATTACATCCGCTGCCACATCCCGGTAGAAGAACTGCGCGCGCTGCAAAGTGAACAGCCGCACCCGCTGGAAATCCCGTGATGCGCCGTGCGGGTGCGGGCGAGATCGATCCCGCCGCGCGCATGCTTCGCCGGATGACCTGCGCCCCCCACCGACCCACCCACACCGTTAACGGTTGACCTGGTGTGGGTGTGATGGCCGGCTTGCGGGCGCTGTGCGGGCCTACACGCTGTAGGAGTCGATCTGCTGGTTGAAGCGCGTGAGGTCAATTTCCGGGTGGTGCGCCAGCAGTTCCTGGAAGCGCTTCATATACTCCACAATCTGGGGGCGCTCGTAGGCTTCAAAACGCAGGGTGATGGCCGGCTGTGTGTTGCTGGCGCGCACCAGCCCCCACCCATGCTCGAAGATCGCGCGTGCGCCATCGACCGTGATCACTTCAAAGTCTTTCGCCAGCGCCTCGGTGATCTCATCAATGATCGCGAATTTGATCGCGTCTGGCGTGCTGAGGATGATTTCCGGTGTGGCCACCAGCTTCGGGATTTCTTCGAACAGGTCTGAGATGCTGTGCCCGGAACGGGCGATGATTTCCAGCGTCTTCAGCGCCACCAGCGGCGCATCGTCGAAGCCGAAGTAGTTTTCGCCGATGAAAATGTGCCCACTGACCTCGCCTCCAAGCGGCGAATTGATCTCTTTCATCTTCTGTTTCATCAGGCTGTGACCGGATTTCCACATGACGGGCTGGCCGTTGTGCTGCCGGATGAAATCGCTGAGCGCCTGTGATGCTTTCACATCAAAGACTACCGGCGACCCCGGATGCCGCGAAAGCAGATCCCGCGCCAGCAGCGCCAGCAGACGGTCTGCCGCGATGTGGTGCCCGTGATTGTCGATGAAACCGCAGCGGTCGGCATCACCGTCAAACGCCAGCCCAAGATCCGCACCCACCTCCACAACCTTCGCCTCAAGTTCGACGGTCATTTCCGGGTCTTCGGGGTTCGGCAGATGGTTAGGATAGGTACCATCGGAGTCGCAGTATATACAGGTGACATCCATCCCCAGCCGCTGCAGCATGGGCGGCACAAACGTCCCGCTCAGGCCGTTGCCCGCGTCCAGCACGATCTTCAGCGGACGGTCAATCGTCACCATCCCCGCAATGGTTTCCATGTGGCGGTGAATGGTATCGTGGTCGGCGCTGCGCGTGCCGCTGCCGGTCGCAAATGCTTCGGCCTGAATGATGCGCAGCAGATCCTGAATCTGTTCACCCGCCAGCGCCAACCGGCCATACGCCATCTTGATGCCGTTATAGCGCGTGTCCAGGTGCGAACCCGTGATCATGACGCCAGCGCCTTTTTCGCCATAGCTGGCGCAGGCAAAGTAGACGGTGGGCGTAAGCACCTGGCCGATTTCGGTGACATCCAGCCCGGTCGAAAGCACGCCCTCGATGAGCGCCTGCATCAGCCCGGCAGACGACGGGCGGTTATCGCTGCCGACAAACATACGGTCGGTGCCGAACTGCTGCGGCAGGTATGTGCCCAGGGCTTTACCGACCAGGCCGGCGACCTCTGGGTTAAGCTGCGCGGGATCACCGCTGACGGTGCCGCGAATGTCGTACTTACGAAAAATCGAAGTATCCACGTAAAAGCTCCTCTCTTGGGACGGCTCGGAATCGCCGTAATCGCTGTAAGCTGTGATAATTATGCTGCACGGAACTTAGCCCATGCTGAAGCCATGCTGAAGCACAGGACGAAAGGCTACTCCCGCCGCTGCCAGTGAGGGGTAGCGTTGCGAAACAGGGTGCTGCACGCATCAAGCATGGATGGCCCGCGGCCCCCCACCGTAATGCTGCTGCCTTTGGCCAGCAGCCGGGCCTGAATGCGCGCGCTGGGCGTCTCTACGGGCTGGTACACGATGATCAGCAGCCAGTCGCCAGGGAACGTCATCTGCGTGACCCAGATGAGCCGCTGCAGCGATTCCAGTGTTGCATCATCCAGCCATTCGACATCGTTGTAATAGACGGGCGCTCTGACGGCATCTTCGGCGCTTTCGAAGATCGCGTGATGGCGCGAAACTTCCAGCCACAGTTCGCGCAGCGCCGCCGCGATTGAGGGCTGGTCGGTAACGCTTTCTTCTTTTTGGCCCCACGAAACCGACGCCGACCAGTGCACGCGGGCTTCGCGCGAATAGGCCTGTAATTTGAGCAGCGCATCCGGGCTGTGGGTCGCGCTGATGTACCCCAGGGTTACCTGCCATGCCTGCAGGCCAGTTTGCGGACGTCGTGGTAGCGGACGTTTAGCTTCGGTATCGTCCATGAAGTGACTCCAGCAAGTTAAGGATCTCGTCGAAAGGGTTACCGGGACACGCTCGCGCGAGCTGCTTGCCGCGTGTCTGCCGGAATGAGGGCGTTTTAACCGCCTGGCGCAGGCGGCACACCGCCTTCCCGCAATACGTGACGGCGCAGGACGGCCACCCGCAGCGGGCGGCTTCATCGCGGCGAAGGCCATTTATGCGCGTGTGGCGCAGCCTCTGCCTACTTGCCGATGCTGGTTTCCTTGCCATCGACCAGCACGGCAAAAGTCAGCGCGTCGTCTTTGGTGTCGATGCGAACCTCGGTGCCGGGCTGAGGGTTAGAGCGCAGCAGGAAATCGGCCAGCGGTTCGCGCACGCTGCGCCGGATGATGCGCTTCAGCGGTCGTGCGCCATATTCAGGTTCATCGTTCTGATCCAGCATCCAGTGAATAGCGTTTTCGCTGAACGTAATTTTCAGGCCGCGCTCCGCCAGCATCTGGCTCTCTTTCCTGAGCTGAAGGCGCAGAATGCCTTCCAGGTTTTCTGCGCTAAGCGCGTTGAACATCACCACTTCGTCGAGACGGTTCAGGAATTCGGGGCGGAAGAACTCGCGCACCTCTTCCATGGCCTCGTCGCGCACCTCTTCGGTGACGACCGGCACCGCAAGGGTGGTAGAGCCAAGGTTGCTCGTCAGGATGATGACAGTCTCGCTGAAGCTGACCGGATTCCCGCGCCCATCGGTCAGGCGGCCTTCCTCGATGACCTGAAGCAGGATATCCAGGATGCGGGGATGCGCCTTCTCAACCTCGTCGAAGAGGACAATGATATAGGGCTGTGACTTTACGCGTTCGGTAAGCTGACCGCCCGCTTCGCTGTCCACATAGCCACTGGGTGACCCCAGCAGACGGTTGAGGCTGCTTTCGTCTTTGAACTCGCTCATATCCAGCGGGAGCATGGCGTCTTCGCTGCCAAACATGAATTCGGCCAGCGCCTTGGCCAGCTCAGACTTGCCCACACCGGTGGGGCCCAGGAACAGGAACGCGCCAATGGGACGTTTCGGGTCTTTGAGGCCCACGCGCGCGGTCTTGATGGCGCGGCTGACGGCCAGCACGGCTTCGTCCTGGCCGATGAGCCGTTCCTCAATGTGTTCGACCATGCTGGCATACCGCAGGCGCTCATCCTCACCCAGTTTGTTAACCGGGATACCGGTCATCTGGCTGGCGGTAAGCGTCACGTCTTCTGCATCCAGCCCGGCATCGCGCAGTTCCGGCTTAAAGGCCAGGTGCTGCTGCTGGCTCATGCTGACCATCGCGGCGGAGCGGTGCAGCAGATGCTCTGCACTGCGCGGCAGCGGCATGGTGCTCAGGTAGCGTTTGGCCAGTCTTGCCGCCAGCGCCAGCGCGTCTGGTGCCACTTCCAGCTTGTAGTCTGCTTCGAGGTGCGGCTTGAGGATCTTCAGGATCTCGATGGTTTCTTCAACCGAAGGTTCCGGCACGCGGATCGGCTGGCTGTTTTCGGTAAGCGCGCTGATGGCCGCCACCCGCTGGGTGTATTCGGTTTCGGTGGTCGTCCCGATGATCACCGGGTCATCCGCCAGAAACGCTTTCTGAATCAGCGCGGTGGACTTGGTAAACTCCGCCTTGATTGGCCCACCGAAGAAACGGTGCAGGTGCGGGATAAACATGATGCCGCCCGCTGCCTTACTAAGCCCGGCACGAATGGCTTTGGCGTCGTCGTCCAGCAGGGAAGTTTCGTCAATCGTCACCAGGCTGTTTAGCCCTTTCGGCCCTTTGCCCTGGGACATCAGCAGCGCCAGACTGTAGCCCAGGGTCCGTTTGCCCACGCCGTCTGGCCCGATGAGGATAACGTGACGGTTGACCGACTGCGCCAGAATATTGATGATGTCTCGCAGCAGTTCTTCGCGAAAGTACACGGCGCGCAGGTTGCCGGTGCGCGCATCTGCGACCACGTTGCGCGTGGTGCCGTCAGACCGGCGGCGGATCATGCTGTTATCCGCAATGACATCGGTAATGGCTTTTGGTGTGATCCCGTGCTGGCGCAGCAGGCCGCTGGTGCTCATGGTACCTTCCGCCATCACGGCCAGCGCATGATCGCTGTCGATGCGCACTTCGTGCATCGAACTGGCGACGCTGAGCGCGTCGTCCAGCAGGATGATCATCTGGCGAGACAGCGGCACAGCGCGGTTGCCGCGCGCGATAAAGTCCAGGTTTCCGTTCTGGTCACGGCGCGTTTCGATGGCCGTCACCACCTGGCGTTCGAGCTTATCCAGGTCCACACCCCGTGAATCCCGGAACACGCCAAGCAGACGTGCCACCGCGGTGTTTTTGCTGCGGATGAGTGCCAGCAGCAGCAGTTCTGGCATCAGCGCTGGTTTCTTGTACTGATCCTTGAGCGCGACAGCATCGTTCATGATGGCGTCGAGGTCTTTTGAAAGCAGATCCGGGTTTAGTGTGCCCATGTGAATGAATTCCTATGGTCGCGTTTTCCAATCTAAAGTTAACCTGAAAAGGCTTCAGGGACAAGTGCTAGAGTGTGCGTTGGCAGGCACCTTGCGAAGTTGCCGCAAATAAACGCCTGCCCCCTGGCCCTCGCCGCTGCCCTGCTGCGCGGTGCAACGGGTGAAGCCGTGTCCTCGTAAGATTCCCGTGTGGGTCATGCGCTGCGCTGGCAGGCGGGATTTTTGGTGAGGGTGAGTTCGCCTTACGCTATTGCATGCAACCGCGCGGCCACAACGTGACGAACTGCGCGCTTTCAGGTAAGATAATAATCAAATCACCGTTTGATTCAACCGAAGAAGAAGAAGGACGAAGATCATGGAGCGCACCCACACGATAAGCTGGCAGGATCCGATGGCTTCTGCCGAAGCGGGCAGGACGATGTCTGGCCTGGATTATATGAACGCGATGATGCGGGGAGAAGTGGCTCCCGCGCCGATTGCCCACCTTCTGAACATGCGGCTCATCGAGGTCGAAAACGGACGCTCCCTGTTTACCGCGGTTCCGGCAGAGTATCACTATAACCCTATTGGCGTCGTCCATGCGGGTTTCGCCGCCACCCTCATCGATTCTGCGATGGGCTGCGCCGTCCATACAACCCTGCCAGCCGGGGCCGGATACACGACGCTGGAATTCAAGATCCATCTGGTGCGCGCGATCACCGTGCAGACCGGCACAGTAACGGTTGAAGGGCGGGTTGTGCATGGTGGCAAGCGCATGGCGACGGCTGAAGCGCAACTGCGAGATTCAACCGGTAAGCTGCTGGCGCACGGGACCACGACCTGTATGATTTTCGGACTCGATTAGCCGCGCCAGGGGCTTACATAGAAGAACGTCTGCCGGGGAACACTTCCCGGCAGACGTGGTCAGCCGCTGTAGCCTGCGCCGAAGATGCGCGTCAGCAGTTCCACCATGCGCTCGCGGTCTGGGATCTGAACGCTGGTGCCGCTGGTGTAGTATGCATCCATGTACTCAGGGTTAATGGCACCCGTTTGAATGCGATCCAGCGGCACGCGCGCCGCAAACAGCCCTAGCTGAATCATTTCCTCGGTGGTGAGGTCGGTATAGATTTTGTCTTCGAGCTGCTGGCGAAGCTGGGGCGCGTTGGCGATGAGCTGTGCCAGCGCCGCGGGGTCGGTGGCGCGCAGTCCCATCGCCGTAAGCACCTGCATCTGGCGTTCGCCGCGCAGATAATCGTTATCGCCATGCCGGGTGCGCGCAAACTGAAGCGCCTGATGCCCGTCCAGCAGGTGCGTTCCAGACGGCAGATAGAACGGATCGTAGCCGTAATTCATGTCGGGATAGGTGGGGTCATTGATGACATAGTTGGTGGTGACTTCTACCCCGCCCAGGATATCGACGATGGCGATAAACGCCTCGAAATCGAAGGCCACATACGCATCAATGAACAGGCCGAAGTTATACTGGAGCACGTCCATCATATAATACGGGCCATAACCCTCCTGGAGTTCTTCGCCGCGCAGCATCAGCGTATTGACGCGCACCATCGGCTGTGTATCTGGCGCGGGGACATGCAGGTCGCGCGGGATGTGCAGGATTCCGACGCTGTCTGCCGCGGGATTCAGGCTTACGAGCAGAACGGCATCGGTGCGCACGCTCAGCGTATCGCGCGCGCCGGGACGCCGGTCCATGCCCATGACCAGGATGGTGAAACGGCGTTCGCCATCCCAGCGCGAATTCTCAAGCTGTGGCACAGGGGGCACGTCCTGCGCGCGCCCTGGCGCAACGGCCAACAGTACAAAGAGCGCAAGCAGCGCCTGGGAAAGCAGGGTTAATTTTCTCATATTCGTCTTATGTCTTCACCAACACGTATCGGGTATGGCTGCCAGCCCCGGTAGTTGTCTCCTGGTATCGGAAACCGGCCACCGGTAAAGGCTGCGCATCACATCGATTATAGATGCAGTGTGGCCACCGCGTAACCACCGATTAGCTGACGCTCTCACGATAGGCCCACACCGCGAACAACGGATCGCCAGTGCGCGGCAGCGTTTGGTGAGACGCAATACCTGCCCACCCTGCGGACCGTTCAAAATACTGCGTCACCAGCGCCACATGCTGCGCATCGGTGGTTGCAAGCCACACCGCGACGGCTTTCGTGGGAAAACAGCGGTTGGAAAACGTGACCACGAAAACGCCGCCGGGTTTAAGCACGCGCCGCACTTCGGCAAAAACCGCCACCGGCTGCGTTAGATACTGGACAGAGACGGTACATATGGCAGCATCAAAGCTGCTATCTTCAAACGGCAGGCGCGGCGTCTCGTTGAGGTTGTGAACCACCCCCTGATGAAGCTGCGGGTTATCGCGCATTTCTTCTGGGTTCATCCCCAGCCCCACCACGCGCTGCGGCTGAAGGTCAGCAGGAAGGTGCGACCGCCAACTGCTCATCAGATCCAGGTAGACTCCATGCGGTGGCAAAAGCGCGCTGAAGTGCTGGCGCACGGCCTCAAGCGCAGCATCATCAATGTGTACAACCTTGCGCGGCAGGCTGTAAAACTGGCGGTCATCGCCGCCGTCCTGCCGTCTGAAGTAATCTGGTGGGTAGAGGTCCATCGGGCGCAGCCATCCTCATTCAACATGCGGTGAATAGGGAGTATGGCGCAGTGTTTTGAACGTACAATGAGCGTGGGCTGAAACCCTGAACTGTAAACGCATTTAAACAACTCGTACACAAAATTGTTCCCCAAACGAACGTGAGTTGCGGTAAGATGGGGACAGACTCTAATAGTTTGGAGTAGAGGGTTGATTCATGTACCGAGAACGCGATAACACACCTCCACCCCGGCTCGAACGCGGTCAGGCACTTGTTGAGTATGTGCTCATCGTGGTGCTGGTCGCTGTCGGGTTTGGTCTGGCCCTAGCCGCCACCGGTCCGGCTATTGGCAATATTTTCAGCAATGCAATCTACGACGATCTGCTGCGTCAAACGGAAATCGGTGAGATCCCTGACCGCGACGATTTCTGGCGGACGGTAACTGCAGCAGCCAGTGTGACGCCCATCGAACGTGAACTGCCGCGCAACACGCAGGCACCACCTTCGCCCACATCCACCATTGGTCCGTCAATCACCCCATCCAGCACCTACACGCCATCACCTACGCTGGCGTCGCCAACACCCACGCTGACGCCGACGCCGACGGATATCATCCATGCTGCGCCCATTTACGACAGTGTGGATAACCCGGAATGGTGGCGTGCGGATCCGAATATCGCGCTGGGCGGGCTTCCCTGGAACGCAGAGTTCTTCCCGAACAACAACCTGACCGCGCCAGCCGCCCATACCCCCCAGGGGATCTGGGCATTGAACTTCCCGGATAAAGACTCTTTTATCGCGGTGTGGCCATCTGCCACACCAGGAGAGAATTTTACGGCGCGGTTCCAGCGGACGATCCGCTTCACCGCCCAAACCTCCATCGTCGCGCGGGCAACCTATAATGACGGTCTCATTCTGTACATCACAGGCGGTGCCTGTACACCAGACTGCTCGCTGATTTCAGATTGGACCACCCGCAGCAGCGCGGTCACAAAGTCAGACATGGTGGTCCTGGAACCGAATATTGATTACACCGTCATTGCGGAGTACTCACAGGTTACTGGCCCCGCCACACTGGTGGTTGACCTCATCAGCAATGCGATGAACCCGGATGACCGCCAGGTGACGGTGCCATCGACCAACCTGGCCAACTGTAACTGGGGACGTAACGGGCTGGAAAACGGTCTGAACAGCAATACCCAGCTCTACACCTGGGATGAATATGTGACCAACACGGTCGATTCGCCAGATGGCATCCCGAAGAACGCACGCTGCTACCTCGAATGGCGCGGCGCGGTCGATCTTGCCACGCTCGACCCGGCAGACGGGACACCCGTCCTGACGTTCTGGGATGTGTGGGATCTGTCGTCCAACATCAGCGGTTGGCTGGAAATCGCAGAATATGTGGACGACGATGGCGATCTGCTCACCCCCAACCCCAACCGCGGGGCGCTGGTGTGGAAGAAGATCAATCTGCGTGCCGCAAGCACCCGCAATTACAACTGGACGCGCAACGTCATTGACCTGACGAACGTGGACGGTACCGACTTCACGAACAAACTCATCACGTTCCGGTTTGTGATCGAGAACATCAATACAACGAGTACCCGTCGCTGGTATATTGACGACCTCAACATCCGCGCAAATTCACCGCAGACCTTCACACTGGATCACGATGTGTGGACGCTGGACGATGCCGCCGAAGCCGCAGACTTTATCACCACTGGCGGTGTCAGCAATGCAGGTGACGTCAGCGGTTGGGGCCTGGTTTCTAACCACAAGTATGGACCTGGTGGCATGTCGTTCCACGACAGTGTCGGCGTCAACGACAGCCCAGACCAGGTGGCCGGTGGGACCTTCACGCCGCTGCTGAGGCATTCTGAATCGCCAAACAGTTCCGAAGCGAATGACGTCCGCGTAAGCGCACTGGAATTCAACGGCTGGGTTGACCTTGCCAACATTCCGGCAGAAGACGTCCTCGGCAATCGCGGCGCGCCAGCGCTGGTGTTCCAGCACGGCTACCATGTGGGTGATCGGACGGGGCTGCTCGTTCAGTACACCACCAGCGATTATGGTACAACCGCCCCAACCTGGACGACCTTCGCAGACGGTATGATCCGCGATGTGACCACCACCGGTACAGCGGTGGAAATCTCCATACGTGAACGGATCGTGCGCCTAGACAACCTCCCTGGCAGCCCTGCACGCATCCGCATCCGCTTTGCCATGCTCGTGCAGAAGAAAGCGAATGTGGGGGTAGATGGGTGGTGGATTGACCAAATCCGCCTGGGACGCGAGGAAACGCCGAAATGGGTGGATTACCCATTCCTTGACGACGCGCAGAACGTCACTACCACGCCCTGGCGCTTCAATGGTTCCTGGCAGCAGACCGACCAGTACGGGCGTCCTAACCCGACTGACCCGCCGCCCAATACCGGGTGGATTCGCTACTCGTATGGCTCAAACCCCGGTACGAACTACACAGCCGGTATCGATACCGCGCTGGAGCTGCGTTACCCGCTTGACCTGTACGACGATACACCAGACAAAGAAATCATCGTAACCGGCGCAACCGAAAATACCTTTGGGCCGGTCAGCGATCCTATCCTGCAGTTCTATCACATGCGTGGTATTAACAAGGGTGATAAATTCCAGGTAGAGTGGAAGCGCGCCTCTGAAGCCGCCACGAGCTGGCGCATACTGTGGTATTACAACAACGGTATGACCCCTGGTACACCCACGTCCGGGACGTATACGGGCCAGACTCTGGCCTGGGATCCGGTTTATATCGAGCTGGAACCCATGATGCGCATTATCAACGCAGAAAACAACGCGGGCAATTTTACCGACGATGACATCGTGATTCGGTTCCGCCTGATCACCAACAGCTCTGACCACGACTTTGGGCTATTCGTTGATGACATCTCGCTGAAGGAGCGCGTTGACCAAAACGTGTACCTGTGGCCGGAAGGCACAACGCCGATTGACCCGGTGAGAGGCATCACCCTGCCCGCTGGTACCGGCGACTCGTTCATCAACGAACCGGACAGTGTAACGACCGGTGAGCTGTGGTACGACATGTGGCTCAACGGCGGTTTCTGGACGTCCGTAGACTGGGGCGGTGCCGCTCGTACAGGGGTTTTCGGCTTCCATGACAGTCCGGTCGGTGGTCAGAACGGGGTACCCACAGGCCTGTATGTGGACGGTGCATCGGATGTGGGCAACTCGTTAACGTACTACGAGCATCCCACGATGAATGTGCTGGAATGGAATGGCGTCATTGACCTGCGCGGCGTAGACGCTACCCTTTCAGCGCCCATGATCACCTTCTGGTCGCGCTACGACCTGGGCCGGGACGATCATCTACTCGTACAGGTGGCCGAAGAAATGATCGATCCGGCAGATAACTACGCTCCGTACACCGGCGCAGCCCTGGATGCGCAGATGTCGTCGCGCTGCTCGGCCACCGTTTCGCAGTGTTACGAACAACGGCGCGGTTGGGGGCAGTGGCGCACTGTGTGGGAACGCACCTCATCGGGCCAGATGCGCTCTTATGGCTGGGTACGTGAACAGATCGACCTCTCTGCCTTTGCCTACAATCCGCTGTCGGCCACACCTGGCAAACGCCTGCGCCTGCGCTTCGTGAACGATGGTCTTGAAAGCGGCGCTCAGAACAAGAACGGCGATGGCTGGTATGTGGACAGTGTGATTGTCGCCTACCGCTTCCCATCAGAAGCACCGTCCATCGTGTTCTCTGAAGGCGGCGCTTTGGATGACTCTGCCCGCGACATGCAGAACTGGCGCGCTGAGGGCAATTGGGGGCTGGATCCGTCCATCAGCGAAGGCGGCGGTGGTACTGCGGTGCTGCTGGGTGTTTGGAATTACAAGTGGTGGCACTGCAGCAGTTGCTCCAGCGATATGCCGAAGCGGTCGGCGGATTTCCTGACAGACTACAACGCCACTGGGTCACCCGCGCCAGACAGATCAGGTGAAACCGTAACC
>CAZQIJ010000077.1:0-13661 GCA_964592955.1 uncultured Anaerolineaceae bacterium | reverse complement strand
TCCCCAACCAACACGCCGACCGTTCAGCCGACGTTCACCACAGCGCCCACCGCCACGCCAACCCCGCCACCGCCTACCCCGCCCTATACCAGCCTGGAGGCGGCACTCGATGGACTGCTGGCGCTCCGTTCCCCAAGCAGCTTTGATTGCCCCCGCTTTATTCAGACCTTTGAATTCATCCAGGATCAGGTGACGCTGGGCAGCGATGACTATGCGCTTGCCATCGCGCTGATCGATGAACCGTTTGACCCGCTGCGCCAGATTTATGATGTTGAATGCAGTGGACAAACAGACAACGCGGAGGCGGTGATTCAGTTCGCGGCATTTGCCGATATGCTGGAAGTGCTGCGCGATTTTACGCAGCAGCCCGGGGCAGAATGAATCAAGCGCGTAGCAAGCACGCAGCAAAAACGACGCAGAACGAAGCCAGAGCGAAGCCAGAACGAAGCCAGCACGCAGCAAAAACGACGCAGAACGAAGCCAAAACGAAGCCAAAACGAAGCAAGCGCGCAGCCAACAGCAGAAGGAACAGCAGAGGCTATGGGGGCGACATCTCTGCCGCCCCATATGACGAGACGTGTATACAGGGGTGTGGCCCTTGCCGTCACCTCAGGAACAGCCATTCGGGATTGGGACCGATGGCATACACCGGAACATAGGGCGCTGGCGGCACCGGGTAGCGCCGCGCCAGTGCCGACCCTAACGCGAACGTGTCGAAGTCGAACCACTGCATGCGCCACGCATCCGCATCTGTGGGTGGGAGCTGTGGCAGCGCAGGCAGCGCACGGCGCAAGCCATCGCGCAGCCAGTCCAGTGCAGTGCGGTCAGGGAGGGTTTCGAGTGCCCTCAGCAGGTCTGTGCGCACCGCCATCACCTGTGTGAACGGCTGCGGCAGCCACGCCAGCAGGCGGTTCAGATCGTGATCTGCGATCACCAGCGGCGGCGACCACGCCATCTGAGGCCCAGGTTGGCGCGGCAGCCACGCCTGCGCGTTATAGGTGGAAGCGGGAATGCGCGCGACCTCCGGGAGTGCCAGCGCCAGTTGAACGACCTCCTGCGGGCGGCGTGGTGTGGTGGGCATGACCGCCTGAAGCAGGGGGGACTGCACTGGCGCGAAAGTGCCAGAAGGTGAGCCCGCAACCCTCAGCGGCGCGGATAACCCGGTCATCTGCACGCCTGGGCGGTTTATCTCGCTGTGCAGCCATGACGGTAGATCAGCCACGCGGGCAAGCTGTGTTTGCGCGGCAGTCGGCAGAAGCAGCACATCTGACCAGCCTGCGGCCGTACCCGGTACGCTGGGCGCATAGCGCGCCTCCACCGCTTCGTCTGTCAGTTGGCTGTCGGGTGAGGTCATTTGCAGCGCTGCTTGCAGCGTTTCCAGCCCATGCGCGATTTCCAGCCGCTCACGATGTTGCGTGGGGATGGGGTCGCGCGTGGTGAAATCGTACACACTGCCATACACGCTTGGTCCGTGCGGATCGCGCTGCAAAAACATGCCGATATCGGGAAGATAGGCGCGCCCGTCTGCAAAGTAGAGGTTGGTCTGTGGCTCCCACAACATCCCAACGAGCACCGGCTGCTGGAGGCTGGTGGCTGGTGTGCGCTCTGGCAGGCACGGATCGGCAGGCACTTCGGCAGTGGGTGGTATGCTGCCCGTCTGATTCAGCGTGATGACGCGAAGCAGCGGGTCGAGCAGGCGCAGCGGCACCGCTTCTGCGGCGTCACTAAGAATGCTGCTGCGCCCGTCATGCGTCAGCCAGCGCACGCGCCCCGCCTCTGCGATAAACAGCGGCGCAGTTTGCCCGGTTCGGCCATAGAACGCGGTCAGTCCCGCGCGGTTATAGGCCATGACAGGCGCTTCACCCGCGTATACTACCCGCCAGTTATTGACCCCCACCAGCCGCTGGTGTACGTCATACTCGAAACGGTACTGCCGTTCGTTTTGTACCGCCGCAATCAGACGATTGGCGCTGTCGTAGGTGTAGGTAGCGCACACCCGCGCTGGCACGCCGAACGCATCGCCTTCCAGTTCCACAGCGGCCAGGTTGCCCGCTGCGTCATAACGGTAGAGGTAAACCGCGCTGGGGGTGCGCCCCTGCCCCTCAGCGATCATCAACGCCAGCCCTGTCACCCCCGCCAGCACCGCCAGCCTGCGCCGTTTCCACAGCAGCGGCGGTACCAGCAGGGTGAAAAGCACCAGCGCCAGCGGCAGACCGTTCTGCAGCGCGGCCTCGCGGTCTGTGCCTGGCGTGACCGTCACCACACGGCGCGTAAGCTGGTTCACCGTGCCATATTCGTACCGGATGCTGACCTGTGTACCATCCACATAGCGCCGCGTTTCGGTATCGCGCAGACCTTCCGCATTGTAGGTAAAGGTCAGCACATAAAGGAGCTGGCCGCTGGCCTTATCGTTCACCCGCATCGTTGCCAGGCGCTCGTTGTCGTCGTAGCCGGTAACCGTGATGTACCCGCCAGCGTCCTGCTCGAAGTAGGCCAGCGGAATGCCGTCAATACGCTGTCGGTTCACCCGTCCCAACGCATCCAGGATGTAATCGACCAGCAGGCGATCGTCCTCAAAGCTGAGCACCATATTCTGGACACGTTCGCCGCCGTCAAGCTGGAAATCCTGTGTGACGAAGCCGTCGTTACTGACGACGAGCGCGCTGAGGATTCCGGCCTGCACCGCCCGATACTGCATGCTGAGCAGCGGAATCGCGTCTGGTGCGTCCAGGCCGTAATCCAGGGCGGCCAGCATCCCGCGATCATCCAGCAGAAATGCCATGTGCGCGCCGCTGCGTGCCTCTTCTACCATAAATCCGCGATTATCTGGCGCGTAGGTGTATGCCAGCGAAAAATCTCCCGCAGATTGCGCTTCAACCCGTCCGAACCGGTCATACTGGTAACGGTCGGCGAATGTCGTTCCTGCTGTCGTGTGTGTTACAGCTTCCAGTTGCAGCCCCGCAGTATAGGTGAGTGCATAGCGGGTGCCGGTGCCCAGCGCCACCTCCCGCGCCAGCCCCGCCAGCCCATCGTAAGCCAGAGTCACCCGTCCGGCATCTGGCAGCCCCCAGGAGCGAAGCCGTCCTCCTTCATAGTCGTGCGTGAGCGTTGTGGTGCCAGTGGTGTTGTTTGGGAAGGACTGGGAGGTCAATCTGCCCAGCGAGTCGGTCTCATAAGTTTCCAGCGCACTGTTGGCCGCGCATTCTTCATAGGAGATTGCCAGATTACGTGTGCGGCAAAGGCCGACCACGCGATCAAGCGCGTTGTAATCTGCCAGCACCCGCAGCCCGGTGGGGCCCGTCACACTGATCATGCGGTTAAGGGCGTCGTAGGCATAGGTGTAGGTTCGCCCGTTCACACCCTGATACGTGATGAGGTTACCGGCATCATCATAGTCAAAGATTTCGACATTCTGCTGGGCATCAATGATCCGCGCAGGGCGTCCTTCGGCATCGTAAATGAAGCGCGTCGTGGTTGTCCACACCTCCAGACCGGCGTCACAGGTGCCCAGATCTGGCGCGGTGCAGGTGTTGGTGCGGATTTCCTCAATTAACCCCTCTGCGTTGTAAACATAGACCCGGCTCTGTCCCGCGGCAGCCAGCGTCACCGTGCGCGGGCGCGCAGAGTCGTCGCCCGGCGAAAACAGATAGGTGCGGGTGGCCTCTGCTTCCAGGGTCAGCGTCACATCCCCGCGCGATCCCGGTGTGTAATGATAGCGGGTTGTATCGTCTGCACGCAGCCTGTAGAGGGTGTCAAAGGTCAGCGGAGTTCCGTTCAGCAGCAGGGCGGATTCCCCAGGCACAGACTCCAGCGTCCATGCAGTATCGCCTAAACGCGCGCGCCTCAGTCTCCCATCCGCAGCATAGTCCAGGGTCAGCAGTGTTCCGTTCGGGTCAATCACCTGCGTGAGCTGACCTAGCAGGCTGAAACCGAAATGCCATTCCCAGTCCGGTTGGCTGGCTTCGCGCACGCTGATACCGTGCTCGTCCGGTTCGATCTGGTACGTTCTGGCGGCCTGTCCATCGCGCGGTTGGACGGTCAGCCATTCGCGCAGGGTACCGCCACCGTCATAATGCAGTTCATGCACGCGCCCCGCGGCATCGTCCACCCGCCACAAGGCACCCAGCCCGTCAAACGTGTAGCGGGTCGTGCTGCCGCGCCCGTCTGTGTAGATCAGCGCGTTGCCGGTATCCTCCCAGCCAAATTGCTCGACAATCCCTTTGGGAGTCACCACACCGGTCAGCCGGGTGTTCTCATACAGGAACGACGTGGTGCTGCCCAGGGGAGAAATCAGGCTGGTCATGGCCCCATAGGGATCATAAGCGTAGGTGGTCGCATCTGCCGTCAGCAGCTCCTGTTCGACGATGACCAGCCCGCGTTCATCGTACTGGTAGCGGGTGCCGTGTCCCAGGCCGTTGACGACCTCAGTAAGCAGGTTCAGGGCATTGTAGGAGAAGGTCAGTGAGGCTTCGGCATCTGGTTCGCCTGTGCTGCTGTCCACTACGGTGAGGGCGCGCAGCCGCCCGCCGGGATCGCGGGTATAGGCGCGCGCCGTGCCGGTCTCGTCTGTCCATGCCACCAGATCGCCTGCCGCGTTGTAGCGCAGCGACCAGTACGGCGTATCGTCCCCAGAGGTGAACAGGTCAACAATCCAATCGTAGCCGTCGCGGCGGTACGCCAGCGTGCGTGTGCCGTTGGGATCATCTACCCGCGTGAGGCGGTCGCGTGCGTCGTACCACTGCACCTGAATCGCGTCTGAAGCCGCGCACCGTGCTTCCTCCGCGGCGATCACCACCTTGTGCCCACCCTCCACCTGCGGGCAGTAGACAACGAAACGGTTGCTGCCAGCGGTCTGCAGCCAGGTGGGTCTTCCGAGGAAGTCGAGGGTGAAAGCATACTGGGCAGTTGGCTGCACCGCATCGGAGGCCAGCGGAATCGCAATAGGGTTGACCACGACTTCCCGCGTGATGGACTCTGCATCCCGCGTGACATTCCATGTCACCGTGCGCAGCCCCGCTTCAATGGCTTCCAGGAAACGCAGGCCAGTGGGGTCGCCTTCTGTGGAAAACCGCCACTCCACCTGTTCGCCGTTGGCGTCCTGCCGCACGTCGCGGAGCTGGCCGCGCGCGTCGAACTGGTATGTGGTTGTTGCCAGCAGATCCCGCCCGCGTATATCACGCTGTACAATCCGCAGTCCGTTGACCTGCGTCGTATCGGTTGCAAAATAATCGTAGCGGGTAACGCGCCGGTAGATGTCTTCCTGCTGTCGCAGGCGGTCGAGCGCGTCGTAAATAAGCATACTGCGCCGCCCTAACGGATCGGTTCGCGTGATGCTGTACCCGTTGATGACATCCCGCTGCGTGAAATCTCCCGGCTGCGCGGGGAGGATCGAGACCGGGGCATAAGCGTAGGCGGTTACCTGGGCTGCCTCGCCCACCCACACCGCTTCTGACGTAAGGCGGTTGAGTGTGTCGTAGGTGTAGGTGCTGCGGCGCAGCAGCACGCTGCCGGCTGTAAGCTGTGTTTCTACCAGCCGCCCTAACCCATCGTAGCGCGCAGAATCTTCTACGCCGGAATCGTCGGTGATGCGGGTTTGCGCCGCGCTGTAATCCACCCTGTAACTGCCGAGCAGGGGGTCATCCACGCGGGCCAAACGTCCAAGTCCGTCCCATGTATAGCTGACCGTGTGGCCGCCGCTGGTCACGCGCGTGACCAGACCGAGCGCATTGTAACTGTACTGCCAACGAACGCCGTCATTCTGGCGTGTGAGCGTTTCTAGCCAGCCGCTGGCGTTCCAGTGCAGGTCATACCGCCCACCTTGCGCGGTATGAATGGTCTGCGGGAAGCCGCGTGTGTCGTAGCTGTAGGTTGTTGTGCCATCCCCTGTAAGAGACACCTCCACCGGCAGCCCATTTGCATCAAACTCTACCGCGGCACCCAGCAGAGCGCCGCCAACATTCTGTAACTGGCCGCCGCTCGTATAGACAAACTGCGTGCTGTTGCGTCCCTGGTTAGGCCCAACGCTGATGGCATCAATCTGGGTCAGCAGGCCGTTTGTCCAGCGATACTGCATAGGGAGCGCGTCAATCGTCCCGGACCCGGTCAGCGGGCTGGAAACCGAGATCAGCGTGTAGCCGTCGCCCGCTTCGCGCAGCCCAGTGTTGGCTGCCAGCGCGTAGGTGTAGGTGCGGAGGTTGCCCAGGTCATCGGTGACGGTGACCGCGCGCGTTCCGCCCAGCAGCACAGGGGCAGACAACACGCGCCACACCGTATTTTCCGGCAGCAGCGTCATACTGCTGACCCCGCCATCTGTGTAAGTTATCTGCATAGAGGGGGAAACCGGCGCACGCGGATCATCGAAGCGCGTCATGCGCCCCTGAGAGTCGTAGCCATAAACCGCCTGCTGACCGTCGCTGTAAGTGACGCCTGTCAGAAAGCCGTCCGTATACCTGTACGAGGTTTCAAAGCGCGTGGCGTTCGCGGCGCTGGTCGCTGTGTTGTCTTGCAGCACACTGCGCGTGATGCGCCTGTCTGCGTCGTAATACAGGGTGATCTGCCGCTGCTCAAACGCGTCACTGATTTCAACAGTGGATGCGTCTGCGAAGCGGATCGCAACCATGCGCGATTGGTCTGGATAACCGAAGCCTGAGAGTCGTCCCGCGCGGTCAAACCGGTAGGTGAAACCGTCGGACTGGCGGAGCCTCCAGGGGGCGCGCACATCGTCGCGGGTCAGCGTCCAACCGGGCATGGTAATGGCGCTGCCGCTAAGAAACACGCCTGCATCCCCCGCCTGCACAAACTGATGCTGCGACCCACTCGGCGTTGTAAAGTTCACCAGCCCGCGCGGTGCCCAGGTCAGGTCAAGCCCCACGCGCCAATCTGAGGTCGGCAATACGGTGCGTGCGCCCGTGTCTGCGTCATAGGGTACCGCGTAATCCAGCCTGTAGGCGCTCGTCCAGCCATAACCAAACGCGCCATTCTGCTGCGATGTGCGGCTGTTGTAGCTGCGCGTGAGATTGAGGTCGAAGCGGTAGCCGTGCGCGCTGAGATCGGTCACGGCGTACCACAGATTGCCGTTCGCCGGGTTTGGGAAGCCGTTGGGCGGGCAGTTGGCAACTTCAAGGAGTGTGTTGACAGCATAGCATTCGCCGCCCAGATTGTTCAGGCTGCGCGGCAGAAAACCCGCTTCGCCCGGCAGCGCGAGACCATCGGCGTCTGGCTGCCCTGCTGGCGACACGATTTCGAGATAGTCTTCGCTTGCGGGCAGCAGCAGGCGTTCGCGCCCGTCCTGGTACACCATCTGGACCACACCCGCCAGCGCTTCGATGCGTGCGATGTCCTCTGCGTCACGCGTGACGATACCCCGGCTGGCAAACGCAATCTGTGCCGTGTTTTGCGTAAGCGTGAACTGTGTGTAGCTGTCCCAGTCCAGTGCAAGGGTGGCACCGCGCCCTGGCAGGCCGATATCAAGCTCCGGCCCGGACATCGAGCGCCAGAACAGTGTTGCCTGGGCAGCTTCAAGGCTCAGGCGCTGCCCTCCCTCCACATCAATCTCAAGCGTTTCCGCTCCCATGCGGATTTCTGACCCATCCGCAACGCCGTACCAGTTGAGATCCAGGCTGTGGGCTGCGTTAACGCGCACATCGAAATCCTCCACCGTGCCGTTAAACGTGACCGCGCGCGCGTCTGGCTGCACCGGTGCAGTCAGCGTGTGGCCGTCTTCCAGCCTGACCCCCACACAGGTCTCGGTCATCCACAGGCCGCGCACGCTCTGCCAGTCCGTTATGACCCTTGCGCCGTTGGAAGTTTCCAGGCTGCCCAGGCTGCCTTCAAGGTTGTTGGCGCGGTAGCCATAATTCTCAAGGTAGAAGAGCCGTTGGGGACCGCGTGCCGCCAGGTCACCGCCCAGCAGCGTGAGCGTCTCTGCCCAGTTTCCAACCAGCAGGCCATCTTCGCCAAAGCGGATCTGCGCTGCCTGGCCGGCTTGCGAAGCGACCGAGGTCGCGGCGTTGACGTGAAGACGCACACCGGCACTCGGCAGCGTCAGCGTTTGCCAGCCTGCCGATAGTTGGGGTGGCTGGGCCAGCAGTTGACTCAGTGAATCGTCGCGAATGTTGTCTGGTATGACCGTTCCCCCGCCGGGATAGTCTACCCCCACCGTGTAGGAGAGCGCCTCCTCTGCTGTGGTCACCTCTGCGCGGCGGATCACCAGCGTATAAATGCCGTTCTGGGTGAGCGTATACCGGGCATTGGTGCTGTTGGCCGCCGCCTGGTAGCTGGCCCCCTGGCCGCTATCCAGCAGCACCATGTGGCGAAACACGGCGAATTCAAGGCCGGGCGCAGTGTTTGAAAACCGCACCGTCAGCTCGGAATCCTGCACCGTGCCGAATTCATTCACCGGACGTGTAACGTTCATGACAAAGAAGGCTGCATACGTTTCTGCCTGTAAAGACCGCTCGGTAAGTTCACCCGGCTGGAGGACGCCGCCATCCAGGTTCAGGTCATAGGGGGTGATATTGCGCTGCATCAGGTAACGTACATCTGCGCACAGGGCATCCGCTGCATCCGGTTGGGCAGCCACAGACGATACTGCCTGCGGCAGAAGAAGCGCCGCAAGTTGTGCCAGTGCTCCAAGGAGCATAAACAACGTGACTTGTAATCTTCGCACGGTCAGAATCGGCGCTTTCTGTTATTCGTCGCTCAGTTCCAGTATACTTGATAACATCCCGAACCCGTCAACCTGTTCAGAGGTAACCCCATGCCCCCATCTCAGCCGCGTTTGCGCAGTCTGCCTGCTGCATCCCAATCTGTGGCAGCCGCCCTTATGGTGTGCCTGCTCCTTACCGTGTCGCTTATGGTATTGCAGGCCCAACCGTCTGAAGACACCTACCCCACCGTGACGGCCCTCAGCAAAGCCCTCATTACGCCGCGTGATCGGGTTGCCCTGGCACGCGCGTTGCAAGGGATTGATCCGGGTGCGCCTTCTACAGTGCGCGTGCAGTACACACTGGGCGAAATGCGCACCTTTACCGCCGTCGGGGATAACCGCATCTTTGACGTTCAGGCTGAACTGCTGGCGATGGGCGAACACATTTACATCTGGGTGGAGACCGGCGCAGGGATAACGACCGAAGCGGCAGAGGCGCTGGCAAAGGCATTTGATACACGGATTTATCATCAGGCGCGAGACCTGTGGGGTAGTGAAGCCTCCCCCGGCATCGATGGCGACCCACGCATTCATGCGCTGTTCGCCTATGGGCTGTCTGCTGGTACAGGGGCTTACTTCAGCACAGACAACACCTACCCGCAGCGTGTGATCGCCAGCAGCAACGAACACGAAATGTTCTTCTATAACCTCAGCGCGATCGGCACAAACATTGCAAACGCGCCTGTGGAAAGCATCACGGCACACGAATTTCAGCACATGATTCGCGCCAACGCAGCCTCCGGCATCGACACCTGGCTGGACGAAGGCTTTTCGATGTTCACCGAAGTTTACCTGGGCTACTATCCTGACATGGGGTTGGCGGAGCGGTTTCTCGATAACCCTGATACGCAGTTGAACACCTGGGCAGAGTTTGGCCCGCGCGATGTACACTACGGCGCATCGATGCTGTTTGTCTCCTACTTTTACGATCGTTTTGGGGTAGAGGCGCTGCGGGCAGTGAGCCAGAGCCCGCAGCGCAGCCTGGACGCCTTCGACAGCGTGCTGCGGGACCTGGGCGAACCCGGCCTGCGGGACTTCTTTGCAGACTGGGTTATCGCCAATTACATCCATGATGAGTCTGTGGGGGATGGTCGCTTCACGTATCGTTCTATTCCGCTGACCTTTACGCCGCGCACACAGCAGGCCATCAGCACCTACCCGGCACAGGTTGCCGGTGAAGCCAACCAGTTCAGTGCAGATTATTTCGTGCTGCGCGGCCTGCCTGCTGATGGCGCGCTTACGCTGGCACTTGATGCGCCGGAAAGTGTGGGGCTGATCGCGGCCTCGGCCTACAGCGGCAGCCATTTCTGGTACAGCAACCGTGCCGACGACAGCAGCACGACGCTGACCCGCGCATTTGATCTCACCCAGGTACGGACAGCCACCCTGGAATACCGTGCCTGGATGCACATCGAAGCCCTGTGGGACTATGCCTATGTGATGGTCAGCACCGACGCTGGCGAATCCTGGGTGGTCCTGCAGACACCGCATACCACCAGCGATAACCCTTACGGGACGGCCTATGGCCCAGGTTATACCGGAGACTCTGAAGGATGGTTTGAGGAGGCTGTATCGCTCGATGCCTTTGCCGGGCAGCAGATCCTGGTGCGGTTTCAGATGATCAGCGACGACGCGCTGAGCCAACCCGGGTTTGCCCTGGACGATGTGCGCCTGGCTGCGGTTGACTATTTCAGCGATTTTGAGGTCAATAATGGAGGCTGGCAGTCCGAAGGCTGGGTTTGGACGGATAACCGCCTGCCGCAGGAAATCTGGATTCAGGCCATCCACGAGGACGCCAGCGGCAGCCGCGTGGTTACCCGCTGGCTTAGTCCCACCGCAGAAACCATGCGCGTGCCGCTGTATGCCCATACCAGCCGCGTGGTGCTGGCTGTGTCGCCGGTTGCGCCGCTGACGACCGTGCCGGTGCCCTACACCCTGACGATAACTGCCGGGGATTAGCGCCCGATGGCAGGTGCGCTGCGAAACACTGCGAAACGCTTGTCTAGGCTGGCGGCGCTGTGCTGGTGCGCAGAGTCAGGAGTTCTGCCTCCAGTTCAGCGCGGCGCTGCTCCGAAGCGCGGCGTGCTTCTTCCATTGTTTCCTCGTAACCTGCGCGGATACGTGCACGGATCTCCCGCGCCGAGGCAGGGACCAGCAGCATGATGAGCACTGCGCCTACGCCGCCGCCCAGCGCAAACCCGACGAACCAGCTTATCAGTTTCTGCATCAGGTGTTTTCCTTCACTTGTGCCGCCTGAACTCCGCTTCGGTCAGGCGAGGTGTCCTGCTATTTGCATGCGTGTATCTTTGTCACTGCAAACCCTATTATAGCGCACAGGAGGGCGGCATCATCAACCGTGCTGCGCGAACACTAATTTACGCGTGCCCGCAGTTCAGGGTAATCCGCCAGCAGCGCGTGCATCCGTGCTGCCAGGCTGCTGCCTGCCTTTGCCAGCGCTGCCCTGCAGAGCTGCTGCGCTGTATCCAGATCACCGCGCTGCGCCGCAATAATCCCGCGATTGAACACGATCATGGGATCTCCCGGAATCAACCGCTCCGCTTCGGTATAATCCCGTTCGGCGGCGTCGAAATTGTTCAGCTTCAGCGCCGCTTCGGCCCGTGCCAGCAGCAGCCGCGCGCGGATCGACTCTGTCCACCGTGTATCGCCAAAGACTGGCACACTGGCCAGTGCTGCGTTGTAATGGGCAATGGCAGTCTCATATACCGCGCTTTGCAGCGCCAGATCCCCGGCCCACTCCTGCCAGCGCCAGGTCTGCGCCTGCTGCGCCACCAGTGCCAGCGCCGCCGCCGGGTCGCCGCGCTTCTGCAGAAGGTACACCCGCCGCTCCACCATGCGCGCAGATTCCAGCGCTGCGCCGGACTGTGTGAGGATGGCCAGTGCCTGGTCATAATCCCCCAGCCGTTCGTGGAGCACGGAGTGCAGGAAGATATCATCCAGCCCCGGGTCGCGCAGTGCCTTCAGGTCTGCAATCGCCGCCGTCCAGTCTGTGGTTTGTGGCAGGCGCGCCAGGACCTGGGCGCGCAGCCGCAGCCCTTCGCCGTCCTCTGGGGAATCGGTGAGGTGCTGGTTCAGCGCATCCAGCGCGTCGCGCAGCTCCCCCGTCTGTATGAAAACTGACGCCAGTTCCATAGGCGTGTACATAACACCTCGCTCCCTGTTCACTCGGTTACAAGTTCGGATGGCGCAACCTGTTTAAGGCATACGGTGAAGCGTGAACCACGCCCCACAATGCTGTTAACGGTCAGTGTCCCCTCGTGCAGATCGACGATTTCGCGGGCGATGCTCAACCCCAAACCGGTCCCTGCACTCTGATCATTGCCCCTGAAGAACGGTTTGAAGATGTTGGGCAGCAGTTCCGGCGCGATTCCAGGGCCGTTATCCTGCACATGGACGTAAACGTGGTCATGGTCCGTTTCGACTATGACCTCGATGGTCCCGTTGACCAGCGAGTAGTTGATCGCGTTGGTGATGAGGTTCGTGATGACCTGCATGAACCGCGAAGCATCCAGCCGCACCAGCAGCGGCACATCCGGGCCGGAATAGCGCATGGAGACCCCGCGACGGTCTGCCTCTGGCTTCTGGATTTCGAACACTTCGCGAACCGCTTCCTGGATAGGGACCGTCGTCGGTTCCAGAAGGATCATGCCGTGCTCAAAACGTGAGATGTCCAGCAGGTCATCGACCAGCTTGCGCATACGGTTGGTCACGGACTCCAGGACGCTGAGATGCTCATCAAGCTTATCCGGCTGGCGTCGAATCAGGTACAGCCGTGTTTTGACATTGGCGATCGGCGTGCGCAGTTCGTGCGACGCATTGGCGATGAAGCGCGCTTTCTGGCTTTCCAGCACTTTTTCCTGGCTGATGTCGCGCAGCACTGTCACAATGCCCACCATCAGTCCGTCGGCATTCAACGCGCGCGTGGCGATGAGGCTGGCGTCGAATTCCGTCTCGTCTCTGCGGCGCAGTGTAAGCTGCCCGCGCCACACGCCGAAGCGGTTCAGATGCTCTGCGATGGCGCGGCGAAGCTGTTCCTGTTCTTCGCGGTTCATCTGTGCGGCAAGTGTGGGAATATCCTGCCTGCGCCACGTTTCCTCATCATAGCCCGTCAGTTGTATGAGCGAGCGGTTGGTGTAAACCTGCTGTCCCTCAATCGCGTAATACATCACCCCTTCGGTCATGGCATCCAGTGTCGCGGTCAGCCGAATGCGCTCACTGTTAAGTTCTGCGGTACGCTCCTCCACAAGCTGGCGCAGATCGGTGGCATAGCGCTGCACCTGGGCAAACAACCGCGCATTCTGAATGGCAACCCCAACCTGGTTGGCGAACGCGATCAGCCGCACCATGTGATCTTCGTTGAACGTGTTTGGCACGGCACTGTCCAGGTTGAGGAAGCCAATCACGTGCCCATCCAGAATGATAGGCGCGCCGATATACGAGCGAATCCAACTGGTATCTTCCAGCCCACGCTCCCAGGCGCTCTCGTGGTGGGTATCTGCGACCATAATCGCCCGATGGGTTTCATACATCCGGGCAAAATTCGGGACATCATAAATGTTGATGCGCGCCAGCCCGAAATCGGTCTGAATGCCGTCTTCGGTCACCCGCCGATACCGGATGACCTGGGCATACTGGTCATCGTCAATCAGCATGATCCCTGATGCTTCGTGCGGGGGGACGACGCCGGTGAGATGTTTGAGGATGCGATCCAGGACTTCGTCGAGATCCAGGGTCTGCGTCAGGTCTGCGGCGGCATCGCGCAGCGCGTGCGCAAACAAGCGCTGTTCCTGTTCGGCCTGCTGCATCCGTATCCATTCGGTGATGTCTTCCAGCGTCCCGTCGATGTAATCCACTGCGCCATGCTGGTTGTAGATCACCACACCGGTGTCTTTAACCCAGATGGAGCGCCCTGAAACGTGGCGCAGTTCCAGTTCCA
>CAZQIJ010000076.1:10115-13701 GCA_964592955.1 uncultured Anaerolineaceae bacterium | reverse complement strand
GCGTAATTCTGCTGGTCAGCGCAGCCGTCACCCTTGCAGACGGCACTGCACGGCAGCAGTGCAGCGTTACGTTAGAATCCAGCCAGAAAACTGCATAAAGTGATTGCAATGCAGCCCGATACGTGCTATACTTTGTTCTGGTAAAAACGTTTGCGCCCGCAAGCGTTTTCACTTTTGTAACTAAAGATTGTATTGCAACCGGCAGGGCACACGGCTTAACCCCCCTCTGCCGGGCGCATGTAACACGCACTACCGTGTACGAAACGGACCACCAAGCCCCGCTTGCATGGCCGTGTACGATCTGGCACTACCGCATTCCGGTGTTCCTGTTTACGTCCGATCTTTCCCAATTCTGCCGCCTGACAGTCGTCAGGCATGTTTAAGATTGAGGAGCAAACTCATGTACTTCAGACACGATATCAATGGCGAGGGTGATCTTCCGTGGCCACCGGTTTGACTGCGCAGCGCGAGCGGGCGTGGATCAAACCAGGAGGCGCGCTCCTGGCGGCCCCGGCAGTCCTCTGGCTGGGAACATTCTTCATACTTCCGCTGCTTATCGTCCTGGTAATCAGCTTCCTAACACGCGGCTCTGGCGGCAGCGTGGTACTGCCTTTCACCCTTTCCCATTACGAACGCGTATTCAGCACATTCTCTGGCGTACTTCAGCGCTCTGTATGGATTGCGCTGCTGACGACTGTGATCTGCCTCGTCGCAGGCTACCCGATTGCGTTCTTCATCCGCACGCGCCGCTCCAACTTCGCCAAACAGTTTGCGCTGTTTCTGGTGATTCTGCCGTTCTGGTCGAACTTCCTGGTGCGCACCTACGCCTGGCGTCTGATCCTCGGCCAGGAAGGGGTGATCAACAGCGTGCTGTTGAACGCAGGACTCATTGCCGAACCGCTTCAGCTTCTGAATACCGAATTCAGTGTGCTGCTCGGCCTGGTTTACGGGTTTCTGCCCTTCATGGTGCTGCCCATCTATGCGACAGTCAGCCGGTTCGACTTCCGGTTTATGGAAGCGGCCTATGACCTGGGCGCGAATGACTGGAGCGCATTCTGGCGCGTGATGTTCCCCATGACCCTGCCGGGCGTCATCGCTGGCTCCATTCTGGTGTTCATCCCGGCAATCGGTTCGTTTGTAACGCCGGATATTCTGGGCGGCACACAGGGGCTTATGATCGGCAACCTCATTCAGAGCCAGTATCGCGGTGTGGGCAACCTGCCCCTGGGCGCGGCGCTGTCTGTGGTGATGATGGGTATGGTCATGCTGGCACTCATCGTTTACCTTCGTTTTGGTGATAAGGACAAAGCATAATGGGCAATCGTGTCGTTTCTCGTCCAACCATCAATGACACGCTCCAGCAGGGACGTGATCAGGTGCGTGTGGGTATGGCCGTTCGGCGTTTTGGCCGCATTGGCGTCGTCGCCGCACCCATCTTCGGCTACTTCTTCCTGTGGGCACCCATTCTGCTGCTCGTTCTGTTCTCCTTTAACGACTCACGCGGGGTGGAGTCCTGGCGCGGCTTCACCCTGCGCTGGTATGAGAATATCTTCACTGGCGTTGTCGGCGCAGAAACGCGGTTCTCCACGTCGCTCATGCTCAGTTCGGTGAAGAACAGCCTCATCGTGGGTTTTGCGGCCACAGCCATCTCCACCGTCATCGGCACCATGGTGGCGCTCAGTCTGGCGCGGAGCAGCTTTCCGGGCAAGAAGCTGATCGACGGCGTGCTCTTTCTGCCGGTTGTGATTCCCGAAATCACACAGGGCGTGTCGCTGGCGATCTTCTTCAAGATCGTCTTCGACTTCATCGATGCGCAGACCGGATCCCGCATTCTGCCTGGGTTTGGCACGATCATCATCGGGCATGTGGCCTTTAACATCTCCTATGTGGCGATTGTGGTGCGCGCGCGCCTGGCCAATATGAACCCCCGCCTCGAAGAAGCGGCACAGGATCTGGGCGCGAATCACTGGCAGACGTTCTACCGGGTGACGCTGCCGCTGATCCTGCCGGGAATTATCGCCGGGGCGCTGCTGGCCTTCACCATCTCGCTGGACGATTTCGTCGTGACGTTCTTTACCTCCGGCGTTGGCACCTCCACGCTGCCTATCTTCGTTTATGGCCTGCTCAAAGTGGCCGTATCGCCAGAGGTCAATGCCCTGTCTACGCTGATGCTGATCGTCTCTACCGTGTTTGTTGGTACGTCGCTCGTGCTGCAGAACCGCAGTGCAGAGCGTCAGACGTTTGCAAAGTAAGTAAGGAGTGGTAAATGCGTAAGTACTTTGTATTTGCTCTGGTTGGCCTGCTGGCCATCCTGCTGACTGCCTGTGGTGGTGGCGATGCCGCCAGCACGCAAATCCCGCCGACCGCGACGGACGAAGCAGCACAAACGACAGCAACCGAAGAAGCAGCAGCAGAACCGGCTGCCACAGACGAAACGGGCACGGTTGCCATCGCAGGCGCAACCGGCTGGGAATGCCCCGAAGGGTTTGAAGGGCAAACGCTGGCAGTCTATAACTGGGCAACCTACATTGGCGATAACACGGTTCGCATCTTTGAAGAGAAGTGCGGCGTCAGCATCACCTACGAGATCTACGACTCCGACGAGTCGATGATCGCGCGCCTGCAGCAGGGCAACCCTGGGCTGGATGTCGCCTTCCCCACAGATTACGCCGTCGCTGTCATGATCCGTTTGGGCCTGGTACAGCCCATCGACCAGGAACAGATCCCGAACCTGGCCAATGTGGACGAAGCGAACCTGGGCCTGCACTTTGACCCGGAAAACGAATACGCGGTGCCCTACCTGAACGGCACCACCGGCATCGCCTATAACACCAATGTGTACCCTGACGGCATCACCAGTTGGGAACAACTGTTTAATGCCGAAGGGCGCGTCGCGTGGATCGATGTGCCGCGCTCGATGTTTGGCGGCGCGCTGCTGGTGCTCGGCCATGACCCGAACACGTCCGATCCGGCGCTGATCGAAGAGGCGAAGAATTACCTCATCGAACACAGCAGCAACGTCATCCGCATCGCTGGCGATGATGGCGACGCGCTGCTGGTGCAGGGTGAAGTGGATGCTGTGGTGGAATACGGCGGCGATGTCTACCAGCAGATTGTGGAGTGCCAGTGCGACGATTATGGCTATGTGCTGCCGTCCGAAGGCGGCATCCGCGACGCCACCAGCATTGTGCTGCTGGCAGACGCGCCAAATCCGGCGCTGGCTCAGGTCTTTATGGATTACCTGCTCGACCCGCAGGTTGGCGCACACATCGCAAACACCGTCGCCTACCCAACGCCGAACCGGGTCGCCATCGAGCAGGGGTTGATTCTGCCTGAACTGCTGGAGTCCCCCGCTGTGAATCCGTCAGCGGCAGATATGGCAAAGGCCTGGTTCATCCTGGATCTGGGGGACGCCGATGTCCTCTATACCGACGCCTGGGACGAAGTAAAAGTTAACATCGGCGGTTAGGTACCCTGACGCCTGGAATGACGCGTGAAAGCCAACATCGGCGGTTAGTACTGCGCGGCGCAAATAACTAATGGATCAACCCATTTAAATCCGCCGGATCTTGGGGCGGACGAGGCC
>CAZQIJ010000076.1:0-10105 GCA_964592955.1 uncultured Anaerolineaceae bacterium | reverse complement strand
CGTCCCGACGAGTGTGCGTATTCGTTGTGGTTTGTCCATAAGCACTAAACCATCGGCAGTGCAGGGGCACGGCGTACCGTGCCCAACTGCTCATGGATTTCCGCCGATGTGTGCCAGGGCCCCTGTGCCCCCATTCAATCAGTTGAGTATAGGGGGCGGTGAGAATCCGCCCCGACCTGTGGTGACAAACAGAAGGACAATGGCAGACGTAAAAATCGAACTGATCGATGTCGTGAAATCCTTTCCGCTGAAGCGCGGCGAAACCAGCGCTGTGCGTGCGGTGAACAACATCTCCCTTGAAATCTACGACGGCGAATTCTTCGCGCTGCTGGGCGCGAGCGGCTGCGGCAAAACAACAACGCTGCGCCTCATCGCCGGGTTTGAGCAGCCGGATTCCGGCGAAATCCTGATCGATGGCAAACCAATGGCGGGTGTACCCGCGTTTTACCGCCCTGTGAACACCGTGTTTCAGGATTACGCGCTGTTCCCCCACATGACTGTGCTGCAGAACGTCATGTTTGGGCTGCAAATGGAACGTGTGCCGAAGCCAGAAGCCATGCGCCGTGCCCACGAAGCCCTCGATATCGTGCGCCTGCCCCAGGCCGCCTACCGTAAGCCGCGTGAGCTTTCCGGCGGCATGCAGCAGCGCGTGGCGCTGGCGCGTGCCATTGTGAAGCGCCCCAGCGTGCTGCTGCTGGATGAACCGTTGGGCGCGCTTGACCTGAAGCTGCGCCGCGAAATGCAGATCGAGCTGAAAGAGATGCAGCAGGAGCTGGGCATCACATTCATCTATGTGACGCATGACCAGGAAGAAGCCCTGACGATGGCCAACCGCATCGCCGTCATGAATGCCGGCGAAGTGCAGCAGGTCGGCAGGCCGCATGAGATCTACGAAGCGCCTGCTTCGCAGTTTGTGGCAGATTTCATCGGCGAAACCAACTTCCTGACCGGGCAGTTGGTCGAGATCAGCGGGAAGACCGGCGTCGTAAGCATCGAAGATGATACCAATGTTGAGGCGACGCTGAACAACGAACCCTACGCCATCGGCCAGGATGTCACCGTTGCCGTGCGCCCTGAAAAGATCGGCATCAGCCCGCACAATGATATCACCTACCGCGACGATGCCGAACACTGGACCGCAAGCGCCGTCAAGGCGCAGGCCCGCCAGCGCAGCGGCGTGAACCTGCTGACCGGACAAATTCAGCAGAAGCATTACATCGGCACAGACACCCGTTATGAGATTGTCGTGGCCGGTCAGTTGATCTCGGTGCGCATGCAGAATACCGGTTCTCCACGAGATACCGCGTTCAAGCGCGGCGATGTCGTGAGCATCTACTGGGACAAAGACAACGCCCGCGTGTTGTCGCGTTAGTTCTGGGCGTACAACGCCACGCGCTGACCACCGTCATACCGCGGCCAGGCGTGGATCTTTCAGGTGAGCCGCACCGGCGGCAGGACCGCATACGAACATCCGGCAGGCACTGCCGGATGTTTAGGTTTAGCGGTTCCTATGCTTTGGAGGTTCTGGCGGCAGCGATGGCTTTGCGCGTGTGTTCTGGCAGATGATCGCCGAAGCGCGCCTGCCATGTCTCGTCCAGATAGTCGAGATGGGTGACTGTCTCGCGGCAGATTTCCGCCCCACACCGGCAGCGCATGGCATAGGGGACGGTGATTTCGGTGGTGGCATAATCGAAGGTGATTTCTTCACCTGGCTGTATGTCGCGCCGCGCAATCATGGTATCATCGTCCAACCACCAGGTGTTGGGATCGCACGAATGATTCATGTAACGCTCGTCATTCTCTTCATGCACATACAGGTTCTCTCTGAACTGGTACGCATAATGGGTATAGGCTTCGCGTTCGTCTGGCGGCATCGCCAGCACTTCATCAACCGTCTTTGTGGGCTGGTCTGGTTCCAGGCGGCTGACCACTTCCCCCTCGCGGATCAGGCCAGTGGCCAGCATACCCTTACCATGGATGACATCGATTTCAACGACCTTAACATTCGGGTGCAGCATGGTGCGATCCTGCGCCTGCGGCGCGTCTAGTTGGTTGTCTGTGGCAGGTGAACGATCATACAATTAAGTCATCCTGGTTTCAAGCACCTTTTGTCTATCCTTAAAACACCGTTTTGGGTATTGTTATGAACCACAAGATCCTGGTCGTCGATGACGACAAAATGACCGTGAACCTCATCAGAGCCTACCTTGAGAAAGAGCATATGCGCGTGCTGACTGCCGAGAACGGACGGCGGGCGCTGGAACTGGCACGCGAAAAGAACCCGGACCTGATCATCCTGGACCTGATGCTGCCGAAAGTGGACGGCCTGGACGTGTGCCGCATCCTGCGCTCGTCTTCTGATGTGCCCATCATCATGCTGACTGCGCGCACCACAGAAGATGATGTGCTGCTGGGCCTTGACCTGGGGGCAGATGACTACATCACGAAACCCTTCAGCCCGCGTGAACTGGTCGTGCGCGTGCGTACCGTGCTGCGGCGGCTGCGCCTGCAAACCCGCGAAGAACCTGGCGAAATGCAGTTCGGCACGCTGCACATCAACGTGCCCCAGCATGAGGTGCTCAGCAGCGGCGAAATGATCTACCTCACCCCGCGCGAATTTAAGCTGCTGGAGACCCTGGCCCGCGAGCCGGGGCGGGTTTTCACACGGCTTCAGCTTCTGGAGCGCGCTTTTGGCACGCGTACAGACAGCCTGGAGCGCACGGTCGATTACCACATTATGAACCTGCGACGCAAAATTGAACCCAGCGAAGACTCGTCGGTCTATATCCAGACGGTGTTCGGGGTTGGGTACAAGTTCTCCACAGGACCCTACGACCATGATACACAGTCTGCGCTTTAAACTGCTCTTTGGCGTGCTGCTGGTTCTGGGCCTCACGACGCTGATTTCGGCCTGGTTCTCCATCAACTCCGTCAAAGACCGCTTTCAACAGTTCATCCTTCAGGGCGAAAGTGCGGAGCGCGCCATTCTGGATATGGCCAGCTACGAACCGGACTCGCGCGGGCTGATGATGGAAATCTATTATTTTGATGTCCTCACCGGGCAGCGCGAATTCCTCGATTCCGTCACCCAGGCGCTGGCCGTGGTGGTGGTGGTGGCCGGGTCAATCGCCCTCGTGATGATCCTGTCGCTGGCGCACCCCAGCCTGCGCATGATCGAAGCCATGACCACCGCCGCCAAACGCATGGCCAGCGGCGACCTGCGCCAGCGCGTGGAGGTGCATTCCAACGACGAAATCAGCCAGCTCGCGCGCTCGTTCAATGAGCTGGCCAGCAGCCTGGCGCGCAACGAACAGGTGCGGCGCAGCCTGGTGTCAGACATCGCGCATGAACTGCGCACGCCGCTTTCTAACTTGCAGGGGTACCTGGAAGGGCTGCGTGACGGCGTCATTGAGCCGGAGACCGTGCTCTTCGACTCCTTGTACCAGGAATGCGCGGTGCTCACGCGCCTCGTCAATGACCTGCAGGAACTGGCGCTGGTAGAGTCGCGGCAGCTTAAGCTCGTGTGCCAGCCGGTTGAACTGCGCGAAATTGTCGCGGCCACTGTGCTGGCGCTGCTGCCAGATGCCCAGGCCAACCAGATCGACATGCGCGACCATGTGCCGCGAGCGCTGCCAATGGTCTATGCAGACGCCGATCGCGTGGGGCAGATGGTGCGAAACCTGCTGCGTAATGCCATCACCCACACACCCGCTGGCGGGCGTATTGAGGTGGTGGCCATCCACGAGAACGAGATGGTGAATCTGCGCGTCAGCGATACGGGGTATGGCATCCAGCCGGAACACCTGCCCTATGTCTTCGAGCGCTTCTACCGTGCAGACCGGTCACGCGCGCGCGCCACCGGCGGATCTGGCCTGGGGCTGGCCATCGTCCGGCAGTTGGCAGAGGCGCACGGCGGAAGTGTCTCCGTCACCAGCACACCCGGCAAGGGGTCAACCTTCGTCGTCAGCCTGCCGACTGTGGGGCGTGCGCTGGGCCAGCCCACCTGACTCCACCGGCAAACAACACCGCCCAATCCTGGGTGAGGTAAGGCATGCGCGCAGCGCCTCAGCAGGTCATGCATCGGGACTTCGGGTGTGGGCGATTTCGCCTCAGGTTCAACGCCCGCGCCGTCACCCGGTCGGCTGCGGCCGTTGTTATCGCTTGGTTAATCCCGCACGGGGCCTGTGCTTAAGTTGCGTTAAACATTGAAGTGCATTACAATGCCAGTTTTAACGTTGGAAACCGCCTTGTTTTGCCACCCAATCCACCACACCTAACCACAATCCAACAACTTCCTGCTGGAAATCCAAATTCCACTCTGCTATATACGGTAAAGTTGGGTTGTAACGCAGATTACCAAAACTTTAAGATTTGTTTGAGTTTTAGCGCACCCGCAAATCCGCGTTATAATCTCCGCGCCGAGAAACCTTAAACGTTGCTTAAGGTTCTTCTCGCATATTTAGCATGAAGCATGAATTACTGTTATAGGAGTTAACACATGACGAAGCTCACCAGGGTTCTCTTGGTCGGGACATTGCTCGTGCTGCTAAGCGCGATGATGTACCCGATCGCAGCACAGGATGCCGAAGTACCGGGGCCGGGCGAAGGAACGCCGCTCATCATCCCTAACTTCGGTGCAGACATGGCCACCATGAATCCGTTCGTTTCGACCGACGGTACCTCCTCCGCAGTCTGGACTCGTTTCCTGCCCGGTTTCCTGGGCCTGGATTCGGATTCGGGCTACTTCGCACCCAACGCCCCCGGCGGGATCGTGGCCGACTGGGTAGTGAGCGAAGACGGCCTCACCTACACCTTCACCCTGCGCGACGATGTGGTGTGGAGCGACGGCACCCCCATCACCTCTGCCGATATCGCCTATTCCTGGCAGGTCATTCAGGACGAAGCGGTGAATAACAACAGCAATCTGACGGAACTGCGCGACCTCATCGCCAGCATAGAAACCCCGGATGCAAGCACCGTTGTCATCGCCTTCAATAATCCAGACTGCAACGCGCTGGATTCTGCCGCCAGTATTCCGGTGGTCCCTTCCCATGTCTATACACAGCTCTTCCCGAACAATGTTGACATGAACGAATCGCGGGAAAACCAGGGCGGTGTCGCAGCCGTCGGCGCTGGCCCGTGGCTGTTCCTCAATTTCCGTCCGGGCGAACAGGTTACCATGATCGCCAACCCAAATTACCCGGATGCGACCGGGGAAGCCGGTTACGTGATTCCTGAAGGCTGGATCTACAAGAACGTCGCCGATCAGACCGTGCAGACCGAGCAGTTCCTCAACGGCCAGCTCACCTATATGGGTGTGCCGCAGGCCGCCCAGCAGGATATCGCGGCGCGTGGCGAGAACGGCGAATTCCTCACCTTCGAGACGCTGCGCAGCAACCTGCGTTTCATTGGCCTCAACCTGGCCGACCCGGACAACCCGCAGCCCGGCCTGGACGAAAACGGCAATCCTATCGACCAGGGCGTACACCCCATTTTCGGTGATGTGCGCGTGCGCCAGGCGCTGCAGTACGGCATCAACTTCGAAGAAGTCAACGAAGGTGCCTTCTTCGGCTTCGGTATTCAGGGTGCCACCCACTCGCTCGAATACGGTTGGTCGCACAACGACGACATCTCCCCCTACCCCTACGATCCCGACCAGGCCGAAGCCCTGCTTGAAGAAGCAGGCTGGACCGACAGCGACGGCGACGGCGTGCGTGAATGCAATGGCTGCGAAACCGCCGAAGCAGGCGCACTGCTGACCTTCGAGCTGAAGACCAACGCCGGTAACACGTCTCAGGAAGCGCTCGGCACCATCCTCCAGGATCAGTGGGGCGAAATCGGCTTCGATGTCGCCTTCCAGCCCATCGACTTCAACGTCCTGGTCGAAGAATTCACGAACCAGACCTTCGATGCTGTGATGATCTTCTGGGGCTTCGGCTTCCCGGTGGATCCGGACGGCATCAGCGTGACCTTCGCGCCGGAAAACGACCAGCCCGGCAGCGGCTTTAACGCCGTGTCCTACAATAACGCGCGCGTGACCGAACTGCTGGACGAAGCCCGCGCGCTCCCCGGCTGCGATCAGGAAGAACGCAAGGTCCTCTACGGTGAAATCCAGCAGATTCTGCACGACGAATCGCCCTGGATCTTGGTCGGCATCAGCCGCAACCTGCTGGCCGCACAGCCGAACGTTACCGGATGGGCACCGAAGGATACAGCGACCAATCCTGCCCTTTGGAACGAAGACTCCTGGATCGCTGCACCCTAGTACCGCGAGAAGATGAGAATGCGGGGTGCAGGGGGCTTCGCTCCCTGCCGGTGTTATAGGGGCAGTGCCCCTGGCAGCGCCCCTATACACGCGATGTGCGTTTCACCCTGCATCTTAATCTTTATGGAAAAACCAAAACGAATACGCACAATCGTAGGGACGAGGCCCGCCTCGTCCACCCCGGACAACGCCTGCGTTGTCCCTGCAAAATCCGGCGGATCTAAATGGGTTGATCCATGAGTACCGTGCGGCGCACTTAGGCCATTCCAAGAAAATAGTCAATCACTTGTAGGGGGTCAATTGGTATAAACAACGCCATCTGTTGAGCGTAAACAATGGCGATGCTGCACACAAGTGACCCAGTAGGGGCGGGGCACTGTCCCCGCCCGCCCAAATCGGTGGCTGGTTTTTGTCTGGTACAGCTTAAGTGAGCAGTTAACCATAAGTTGGGCACAGCATACCGTGCCCAACACCCTGCGGATTTCCGCCGATGTGTAGGGGTTTCGCCCCGGTCCAATCAACTGCTCTCCCAGCCCTTGGGTGAGGGGAGTTCTTGCCGAATTAGTGGTTGTCGTCTTATTAAGTGCCAGGAATAACGTCATGTTCAAGTATATCTTGCGCCGGTTGATCCAGGCGGTACCGATCTTCTTTGGGATCACGCTGCTGTCTTTTCTGCTCATGTATGCCACACCGGGTAACCCGGTCACGGCGCAGGCCTTCAGCGCCAATATGCGCGCTGTTGATGTGGAACGGCTGACCTATCAACTGGGGGCCAATGACGGTTTCGTCGTCCAGTATCTGCGTTGGCTGGTGGGCGATGACTGGATGCGCTGGGACGATGATGGTGACGGGCTGGCCGATGGCAGCGTGCTGGTCGCCCTGGAAACCCCCTCCGGTGAGCGGCTGCCTCCGGGCATCCGGCGCGGCATCCTGCGCGGGGATTTCGGCGTCTCGCTCCAGGTCGCGCGCAGCCGCCCCGTCCTCGATATTCTGGTGGAGCGCATGCCGGCAACGCTGGAACTGGGCGTTGCCTCGCTGTTCATCGGCGCAACGGTGGGCGTGACCATTGGCGTGCTGGCGGCTGTGCAGCAGGGCAAGCTCTTTGACCACATCACCCGCATCATCTCCGTCGTCTTCGACGCAGTTCCCGTATTCTTCCTGGGGCTTCTGCTCCTCCTTGTGTTCGCCCAGCAGCTCAAAATCCTGCCGCTGGCAGATCGCTGCCCCACCACCATCTCCATGTCCTGCCCGCCGCTTTTCGAGCGGCTGCAATATCTCATCCTGCCCACATTCGTGCTGGCGACCGGCATCATCTCGCTGTGGTCGCGCTTCGTTCGCGCCTCCATGCTGGATGTCGTCTCGCAGGATTACATCCGCACTGCCCACGCCAAAGGCCTTAGCGCGCGCCGCGTGTGGTTCCAGCACGGCATGCGCAACGCCCTCATTCCGGTTGCGACCTTTCTGGGGCCGTCCATCACCGGGCTGCTGGGTGGCGCAGCCATCACAGAGACGATCTTCAACTGGCCCGGTGTTGGCCGCATGGCGGTGGCCGCAGTGGGCCAGCGCGATTACCCGGTGGTGATGGCCGTCACCGTCTACGCCGGTATTGCGACCATCCTGGGTTACCTTATTTCGGATATCCTGTATGGGGCCATTGATCCCCGTATTCGTTTCAACTGAGGGTCGTAGTCATGGCAGAAGCATCTGTTGTACAACTTACGCGCGCGTCAAGCCGTCCTGAACGCAGCGACTCGCTGCTGACCAAAGCGATACGACGCCTGCGCCGTGACAGGCTGACGATGATCGCGCTCACCATCCTCGTCGTCTTCACGCTGCTGGCGGCGCTCGCACCGTTCATCACCACCAACATCCTGCAAATTGACCCCAACGAGACTGCCGGGATAGATAACTTTCTGCCCATCGGCACACCGGGGCACATCCTGGGGACCGATGACATCGGGCGTGACCAGCTTGCGCGCCTGCTGCACGCGGGCGGCGTTTCGCTGCGCATCGGATTTTTCGGCGCGGTGCTGTCCCTGCTGATCGGGGTAACAATCGGCATCATGACCGGGTATTACGGCGGTGTGGTGGATGACATCATCAACTGGGCCATCACCACGCTGGACTCTATTCCGTCCCTGTATCTGCTCATTCTGGTGTTCTCGGTGCTCGATCCCTCGGCAGAGTCGCTCATTCTGGTGATTGCCCTCATTAGCTGGACGGGCATCACGCGGCTCACACGCGGGCAAACCCTTTCGATTCGCAACCTGGACTATGTGATGAGCGCCCGCGCGATGGGGGCTTCTGCGCCGCGCATCATGCTCTATCACATTGCGCCGAACCTGATTTCAGTCACCGCCATTGCCCTGGCGCGCGGCATCGGTGGCCTCATGCTTACCGAGGCAGCGCTCAGTTTCCTGGGGTTGGGCGTGCAGCCACCCCAGGCCACATGGGGCAATATGCTCACCAACGCGCAGCAGTTTTTCCGCCTGGGGCCACATCTGATCCCGCCGCCGGGGCTGGCGATCTGGATTACCGTGCTGTGTCTTTACATCGTCGGGGACGGTATCCGCGACGCCTTCGACCCCACAAGCCAGGATAAATAACCCTCAGCCTGGCAGGTCCCATATGCCCCAGCCGCACAGACCCGCCACACGACGGGTCTGTTTTTGATAACCCCTTCGACAATGTCAGATCAGACACCGATGCTGTGGGTCAATCGTTTACTGCGCCGTTTTGCCCTCACCTTGAATCCCTCTTCTGCAAACAGGAAACAGAAGGCGGCGCAGGCGATGTGAGTCCCTGGCGAAGGTCCCCTCCCCGTGTCTTGGACGGTCACCCGGTAACAGGTGCGCACGCGGGAAAGGGGGCAGGGGATAACGTCAGGCAAGCGCTGAGGAGTGCCCTGTTTGGTGAGATTCAGGAACGCATACCGCGCCGCAGCAGATCGGCAATCGCGGTCTCGTAGAAGTTAAGCGCAAGGCTGCCCACATAGGCAGGCAGACGCCCTTCCTGGGACTGCGAAATCACGATGTTGGCCGTCAGCAGGTAGCTGCCCCGCGCGACATAAGCGCGACCCTCCACTGCGGTCTGGTCACACGCCTGGATCTCGCGCCGGTAGATCGCGGTGCCGTTCCAGGTGGAGTCGCTGCGGGTGAAGCCCTCTGCTGCCCCCAGCGCCGCCAGAAAATCGTCATCGCGCGCGGCGCTGGCATTGGCCACAGTGCCGAAATCATCCACGACGATGCCAAAGCGCATCCAGGGATTCTGGTCCAGAACACAGCCAGAATTCACGATATCGCTGCTCACGCGGCTCTGGTGGCCATGCGTGGCGAAATACGTCTCTGCGCTGCCGCGCACCGCCTCCGGCATGGCCGCAATCGCCGCTGCCGTGCTGATGGTTTCGCTGATGTTCATGGTGTAGCCTTCAGGGATTTCTGGCCGCACGGCCTGAAGCTGTGCCAGCGCGTCTTCGATTCTGCCGCGCGGCGGCGCGACGTAGTTCGTCTCCACGCTCGCCGGATCAGTGATGATGACGACAGTGGTCAGCGCCTCTCCGGGGGTGGTGGCGGTGCCAGGATCCCGGACGTCGATGGCGACCACATTCTCCTGGCCCTGCAGCACTTCGCCGAAGATGGTGTGCTTAAAGTTGAGGTGTGGGGTTTGCGCCGTGGTAATGAAGAACTGGGATCCGTTGGTGCCCGCCCCGGCATTGGCCATGGCCAGCCAGCCTGTGCGATCAAACGTCAGGAAGCCCACGAACTCGTCCTGGAACTGGTAACCGGGGCCGCCGCTGCCCGTGCCGGTAGGATCGCCACCCTGCGCCATGAAGTCCGGGAT
>CAZQIJ010000075.1:3567-13772 GCA_964592955.1 uncultured Anaerolineaceae bacterium | reverse complement strand
GGAAAAGGCTGTACACCTTGCAGATCGAAGAACGCCACGTCAGAATGTGTGCCGCACTGGCAGATGTGTATCGCCAGGCGCTGATCCATTCGCTGGCCAATGAGCCGTTAAGTGTCAATCAATTAGTCACGCTTGTAGGACTTTCCCAGCCAACGGTATCCCGACACTTGCGTATTCTGCGCGAGGGCGGTATTGTGGTAGCTGAACGCCGTGGAAAGTCTGTTTACTATTTTCTTACAGATTCGCGCTTTATTGAAGTTTTAAAGACACTACGCTCAATCCTGGAAGACCAAGCGCAACATCTGGGGAAATCGTGATCGATTTCACGTTACACCCCCAAATGCAAATCTCACCTGTGAAATCTGTTAGGCTCATGAGAGGATAAATACCCCATGACAACGACCCTCTACACGAAATACCCTGCACAATCTGACTCGGAACGTCCCGTCGAATTCCCACCGTATGTGCAGCACCGGAAGCTGCGGGCATGGATCCAGGAAATGGTGGATCTGTGCAAGCCAGATGAAGTCCATTTTTGCGACGGTTCAGACGCAGAATACGATGCCCTGTGTGGCCAGCTTGTTGAACAGGGGACATTTACCAAGCTGAACGAACAACTGCGCCCCAACAGCTACCTTGCACGCTCGCATCCCAGCGATGTGGCGCGTATGGAAGACCGCACCTTTGTGTGCAGCCTCAGCGCTACCGAGGCTGGCCCCACGAACAACTGGATGAACCCGCGCGAGATGCACCACATCCTGGACGGCCTGTTTGATGGCTGTATGCGCGGGCGCACGATGTACATCGTCCCCTTCAGCATGGGGCCGCTGGGATCAGACATCTCGTACATCGGCGTTGAACTGACTGACTCGGCCTATGTGGCCGTCAACATGAAAATCATGACGCGCATGGGCAAAGCGGTGTATGACGTGCTGGGCGAAGATGGCCCGTTTGTGCCGTGCATGCACTCTGTGGGGATGCCGCTGGTGGACGGCGTGGAAGATGTGCCCTGGCCATGCGCTTCCGATAACAGCCAGAAGTACATCGTACACTTCCCGGAAGAGCGCTCCATCTGGTCGTATGGCAGCGGTTACGGCGGCAACGCGCTGCTGGGCAAGAAATGCTTCGCGCTGCGCATCGCCTCCAACATCGCGCGCGATGAAGGCTGGCTGGCCGAACACATGCTCATCATGGGCGTAGAGTCGCCGGATGGCGAGAAGACGTATGTGGCGGCGGCCTTCCCCAGCGCGTGCGGCAAGACCAATTTCGCCATGCTGGTGCCGCCCCCGGCCTTCAACGGCTGGAAGGTGACCACGGTGGGCGACGACATCGCGTGGATCAAACCGGGTGCGGATGGCCAGCTTCATGCCATCAACCCTGAAGCGGGGTTCTTCGGCGTCGCCCCTGGCACCAACGTGAAGACCAACCCGAACGCAATGGCTGCCTGTTCTAAGAACACCATTTTCACCAACGTGGCGCTGACCGATGAAGGCGACGTGTGGTGGGAGGGGATGTCTGAAGCGCCTGGGCACGTCATCGACTGGCAAGGGCAGGACTGGACGCCAGACAGCGGGCGCAAAGCAGCGCACCCGAATTCGCGGTTCACATCACCCGCGTACCAGGCTCCGTCGATTGACCCCAACTGGGAAGACCCGAACGGCGTGCCGATTAAGGCGTTTATCTTCGGCGGTCGGCGCAGCTCGGTAATCCCGCTGGTGTTCCAGGCCTTCAACTGGGTGTATGGTGTGTATTATGCCGCGACGATGGGTTCAGAGATGACCGCGGCGGCATTCGGCAAAATCGGTGAAGTGCGGCGCGATCCGTTCGCCATGCTGCCGTTTGCCGGGTATCACATGGCCAGTTACTTCAACCACTGGCTGAAGTTCGGGCGGTCGATACCGAACCCGCCGCGCATCTTTGTGGTGAACTGGTTCCGCAAAGACGAAGAAGGCAACTATGTGTGGCCGGGCTTCGGCGAAAACATGCGCGTGCTGAAGTGGATTGTGGAGCGCGTGCGCACCAAAGCCGCCGGTAAGGAAACGCACCTGGGCCGCGTGCCGAATTACGAAGACCTGGACTGGGCCGGCCTGGAAGGTTTCACCAAAGCCGATTTCGAAAAGGTCATGTCGATTGATGTGGAGCTGTGGAAGCAGGAAATTCTGTCGCACGAAGAGCTGTTCATCAAACTGTATGACCGCCTGCCCAAAGAACTGCTGGCGGTGCGCGAACTGCTGCTTTCCAGCCTGTGGACGCACACCAAATGGGATAACAAGTCCGACTCGATCTCCTAACAACGCACGACAGTGTGTTGAAGTCTGAATAGCGGTTCACAACCACCCCGCCGGGACTCGACATCATCCCGGCGGGGTGTCTTGTGTGCGTAGGGCAGGCGCGCGGATGTCGTCAGGCGGAGTGCGGTCCGATGCGGGGATAATCAGGGCATACGAGGTGAGAGTCAGTATCATGCCCGCACAGACTCCGCTTCGATGCCCCAGCGCAAGTTGTACAAAAACGCCGCAGGCTCGTCTATAATGAGCGCGGCGTTTTGAGTCTGCGCGCCGCACGTGTCGTGCAGACCCGGAATTTCCGGTGTGCCATTACGACTTATGGATCAACCAATATAAATCCGCCGGATTTTGGGGCGGACGAGGCGGGCTTCGTCCCTACGATTGTGCGTATTCGTTTTGGTTTGTCCATTAGAGCGGTTACGACGCCGCGCAGGGTGGGTGCGGCGCGTTCCCGCTGTGCGCTCCGTATGTTCGCCGCTGTGTCATGAAGGGGCGCACGGTGGATCTGCGCTTTGCGCCAGACCCGCTGGTTATGGGCGCGGGTCGGCAGGGGACTGTGGCGGACGGTTCCGGCAGCGGCCTCTACTGAAGACCGAGCAGACCAGGACATTGTATGACTCTGACCTATCAGATTGACCTCAGCCGCAGTACAGAGGGTGAAATAGGGGTGCGCGTGGACGTGGTGAGCGATGCCAGCAGCGTCACCCTGCGCCTTACGGCCCAGGCTGTCGATAACGGCGTGCGCTGTGACAATCTGCACGCGCTGACGGCGGCGGGCGACACGCTGCCGCTGACCGTTGAAGGCGACACGCTCATTATCCCCGCCGGAACGTTCAGCCTGCGCTATACGCTCGTCACCGAGTACGACGCGTGTGTGGGCAGCGACCGCCATTATGCCATCGATTACCCGTTTGCCAACGCGAACGAAGTCTTCTTCGGCACTGGCGCGCTGGCCTGCCCGCCCGATGCGCAAACGCCAACGGACTTTCGCGCTGCGCTGACCCTCGAGGGGCTGCCGACGGGGTTCATCGTCTTTTCCAGCCTGATGCTGAACGGGCTTAGCGCAACGCTTACGGCGGGCAAACTGGGGGAATTCTTCGTGTATGCGGCGCGCGACCGCGACGTGAAGACGCATCACGTGCGCCTGCAAAGCGGTGCGGCGTTTGTGCTGCACCTGCTGGTGGGCCATGACAAACGGCTGCCGGTTGCGGAGGGCGAACTCTTCAGCTTCATCGACGACTACCTGCGCTTTCTCGAAGCGCGCATCGCGCCCTACCGCCAGCTTGAGGAAGTCAATTACCTGGTGCTGCAGGCCGCCCCGGATTTTGAGGCGCGCACGCACCAGCGCGCGTTTGCCACCGGGGCCAACGTCGCAAACGGCATTATGGCCTTTGCGCCAGACGACCCGGCGTACCTGATGCAGCGCTTCGGCCACGACGATTACCGGTACTTCCTGTTCGACGGCATCGCCCACGAACTGCTGCACTTCTACACGACCAGCACCACCGACCCGGATAAATCTGTGCTGTTTGCCGCGCCAGACTGCCCGCGCCACGACCGCTGGCTGCTGGGCGAGGTGCTGAACGCCTACTTTCACACGCAGTACATGATGAAGTTTTTTAAGGGGTCGCTTGACCTGTTTCTAACGGAGACGATCAGCGCGGCGCTCAACCGGTGGTCGCGCAACCGGCAGCGCGCCTACCTGCTGGACTGGTTCGTGTTTGACCTTCAGCTTCGCTATTATCACAAGGTCAGCCTTCTGGAACTGTTCCGCACGATGGTCATCCAGAAGCAGCGCGAACGCACGCCCTACCCGTCGCTGGAATGGGTGTTTGAGGTGCTGCGCGGCATGGGGATAGCACTGACGGAAAAACAGGCAGCGCTGCTACAGGAAAGCGCAATCCCGAACTACACCTCTCTGGTGGACAGGGTGCTGCGGCTGATCGGCTACGAGATTACCGAAAGTGACGACACGCTTCGGGTGACGAAAAGCCCGCACGATGTGCCCCAGCTCCGGTTTGACCTGTGAGGGAGAGTTGGCCGCTGCCCTGCGGTGCAGCGCCTGCGTGAAACCTCGCCGTTTTGCCCGCACTCCCTCGCCCAGTGCGGAAGGCACATCGGGAGGAGGGCAAGAGTCGCCAGCAGCATGGCTTGAGCCTCAGCGTCGATGGCCCAGTTGTCATGTGTATGGGCTTTGGCGCGCCAGGCTGCCAGCGGTCACGTGCACGCTGTGCGGCGCACGCTGTGCGGGCAAGGCTTCGCTAGAGCGTGCGGGAAGAAATCAGCAGCGCCACCATGAACGCCAGGGCGATGGCAGCACCAGCGACGGTGCCAAAGACTTTGAAGGTCAGCACCAGTGCGATGCCGATGGCTAAACCGATGCCCCGAAACAGCCAGCGTGTTTCAGGGGAAATGTCCTGTTGTGGCGGGTGTGTATTGTTCATGAACACACCATAACCCGAAATATACACGGCCAAGCGTTAAGGTTTGGGCGTCCACATTACGGTTCTGTGGCGCTGCCACCTGTGGGCAGGCTCACACGGAAGGTGGTGCCGTGCCCCTTTTCGCTTTCAACCTCGATGCTGCCGTTGTGGCTGTCGATGATCTTCTTGACAATGGCCAGCCCCAGCCCGGTGCCCCTGCTCTCGAACAGACGCGCATCGCTGGAACGGTAGAAGCGGTCAAAAATGCGCGGCAGATCGTCTGTGCTGATGCCGATGCCGGTATCTGTGACCTCGATCATCACCTGCGCCCCCACCGGATGCGTGACCACGTGGACAGCGCCGGTGACCGGCGTGTAATTGATGGCATTCTCAACGAGGTTCACCAGCGCGCGGCGGATCTGGTCTTCGTCTGCGACGATGGCTGGAAGATCGGCAGACATGGTGGCAGTCACCCGGATGTTCTTTTCATCGGTGCGCGGGCGCAGCATGGTCACCACTTCTTCGACCAGCAGCGGTACATGCAGCGCCACCTTGCGGAGGGTGGGCAGATATTCCAGGCGAGAGATGGTCAGCATATCCTGGATGTAGGTATTGAGGATGTAAACCTGCTGGCGCAACTGTGCCAGTTTCTGCGTGCGATACGCTGCGTCTGGGCTGCGTTCCAGCAGCGTGAGGCTGGTATTCAGGACGGTGAGCGGCGTTTTGAGGTCATGCGAAACAGTGCTAAAAAAATCCGTGAAGAAGGCGTTCTTCTCATTGGCGATGGCCAGGTCGCGCTCGCGCTGGGTGGCGCGGTGGCGTTCGGTGAGATCCGTCGTAAGGACCAGCACCTGGATGGGCCTGGGCTGCGTGTCGTCCCGGTCATGCGGGAGCGGCATCACATGGCGCAGGTAATAGATTTCGCGGCCATCGCGCAGTGTGGTTCGCCCTTCGGTAACGTCCGGGACGCCGGTTTCCATGACGTGGCGCTGAAGCCTGACGGCGCGGCTGGCGACATCCTCCGGCAGAATGTCGTGGAGTGTTTTGCCGCGCAGCGCTTCTGGCGTTTCGCCAAACATCGCCGCCCCTGCCGCATTGATCAGCGCGATGCGCCCGTCATAATCGTAGACCCCGGCCATCACGCTGGTATTCTCAAACAGCAGGCGGTAGCGCGCTTCGCTTTGGCGCAGCTCGCTTTCCACGCGCCTGCGCTCCTGAATCTCTGCCTCAAGCTGCGCGTTGCGCTGCTGCAGCAGCCCTTCATTGCTGCGGATGTTTTCCATGCTTTCCAGGATCACGCGCGACGCGCCTGTAAGCAGAATGCCAGCAGCCCCGAAACTGGCGAGGTTCTGGAACAGGCGATCTGCGAGGTAGAGCGGGGATCTGCCCAGCGGCAGCACACCGGCATTCTGCCCCACCACCAGCACAACCCCCATGAGCATGCTGCACAGCATGAGGGCGATGACGGTGCGGTTGCTGAAGAAGATGGCAGAGAAAATGATGACGATGACAAGGCTGCTGAAACTGGCGTTGAGGATGCCGTTGATGGCGGTGGAGGCCACCACGATGGTGAGCCATAATCCCCCCAGGAAGATGGCAGCCGCGAGCGTAAGGCCCCCGGTGCGCAGAATGAAGAACGGCAGCACCGTGAGCATGAAGATGACCGGAATAAACTGAAGCTGCTGGGCAGACGAGGCAAACGGCACAAAAGACACCGCCACCCCCATAAACAAGAGCAGGGTGTAATGCATGACCTGCATCCCGAACGCCTGGTAGGGGTCAGGGTGCCTGGGTGGAAGCAGCCACGTGCGCATGGTCTTTTCTCTGGATTGGATGAGAACTAACTGTAGTATAAGCGATTTAGCGGGTTTGTGAACCCGTTTGCCGGGATCTGTAGACTTTCTGAAGGTACGGGGGCATCATTCAGCGTTCCAGGCGGCGGGCGCGCAGCCCCAGAAACAGCGGGATCTCTGCCTCTGCCGCCGCCGCCGCCGCGCGCGAGGGTTCATCGCCCACCCTCTCCCCCGCCTTGTAGGAAGGGATTTCGTCCAGCGCGTCGGTGAGCAGCCCCACCGCAGCCAGCCCATTGATATAGTCACCCAGCGGGCGGTGAAAGCTGATGGTGACTCCGCTCGTCCCCAGGTAGGATTTCATGGGCACCGGCAGCGGCGTGAGGTAACGGTCGATGCGGCGGTACTGAAGCTTGCGGTTTTCGTCGTAGCCCCACCCGCTCTGGCGCGGAATGCGAAAGGCGGGGTGCGTCATCAGCAGCACCACACGCCCGCCGGGTCTTAGCGCCCACGCGGCAGATTGCAGCGCGCATTCCAGCGGGTTGATGTCCTGGATGCTGAGCAGGAAGACTGCGGCGTCGAACGAGGCGGCCTGCAGGTCGCGCGTAGACTGGAGCGCGCAGGCGTCTGCCTGGATGAAGCGGCCAGTGCTGCCGTGATGTTTGCGCGCCAGTTCCAGCAGGCGTGGGCTTACATCGACACCGGTATAGGCAGCGCCAGCCTGGGCAGCATGCGGCGCAAGCACCCCCTGCCCACAGCCAATATCCAGCACGGTATCGCCGCGCTTCAGGTCCAGCAGGCGGATCACCGCCGGGATGGCGAGGCGCTTGTGATGTTCGCTGCCGCCCTTGCCCACCCAGCCATCGTACCAGGCGGCGACGGCGTCCCAACCGCTGCGGGCTGCCCCGCGTTTGCCGGGCCCGGTGCGCCCTGCAAGGGGCGGCGGGTTCGGGCGTTTGCCGCCGCGTCGTCGTTCAGACATGTCATGGCCCCCAAAACAAAGCACAAGCAGTAACAAAAGTGCCCGCGCAGGGCGGACACTTCACCTCATCCTGTACAACCCATCCGTGCGCGCGCCGAACAGTGCGCGCCGCGCCAGAAGCCGGTCCTCAGCGCGTCAGCAACAGCGAATAGAGCTGTTCCTTCACGGAGATCATCTGCACAATAACCGTGTAGATGCCATCGGCAGGCAGCGTGACCGTAAGCGCGGCATCGGCGTTATTGCCAGAAACACGGTCAAAATCCTCAGCCAGCATCTGGCCGTTGGTATCCAGAAGTTTGAGCACCGGGTTGCCCTCGCCGGAAAGGTTGACCAGTTCGAGCGTGATGGTTTCGTCGCGGTAGCCGCTGAACGTCCACTGCTGCGACCCATACGCCTGGATCAGCTTGCGCTGAACCTGGCCGTCCGCCAGAATGCCCTGATCATCCGGCGCGCTGGTGGGCACCAGTGAGGCAGACGGGACAGGCACCACGACGGTACCCTGCGGATTGACGGGCGCGGTGCTTTCCGGGTTAATCGTCGGCGCGCTGTTAACAACTCCCGCCTGTTCCAGCGTCCCAAAGGCGGCTGCCGTCGCGCTGCCGTTCACGTCCACCGTCGGCGGAACCGGTGTGGGCTGCTGCGTTGGCGGTTGTGTGGGCGGAGGCGGCGCAAGCGGCGCGGTTGACTCTGGATTCGGGAGGGTGTAGAAAACCTGCGGGTCAGTGGTGAAGGTAGGGCTGACGGCCTGCGGGGGCAGCGCGTCTACCGTAATTTCGGCCTGAGGCAGCGGCGGGTAAGAGTCCTGCGTGGCAATGGGCTGGCCGGGCAGCGTTGGCTCCACACGCGGTAAATCCCGCGCCACAGGCTGCACGGTGCTGCTGGGTTCGGTGGTGATGCTGGGCTGCGTGGCGGTTTCGGTGGGCAGGGAGGCCATTTCGTAGAGCGTCGGAAGCGGCGCGTCATCCGGGGGCTGCGCGATGCGGCTGATGAACACTCCCGCGCCGACCACCACCACCAGCGCCACCGCCAGCCCGCCCAGAATGCTGGAAGGGCGCACGCGCGACCGCGAGCGCGTTTCGCGCTCCACACCGATCTCGTTGAGCAGCATCCGCGTGCTTAGGCGTTTGAGCATTTTTGAGGCCCGCGCATCGCCGGGCGCAAGGCTCTGCATTTCTTCCAACGCGCGGCGAGCCTGCTGCACATCGTCTGTGGCGTTGGCCAGCAGCCACCACAGTTCAGGGTTATCATGATCGCGTTCAATCAGGCGCGCAAGCTCAGCAATAGCCTGTTTCTTCTTGCCAGACTTAATGAGCGTGCGGACCTGGTTGAGTTGTGTATCAGATGTTGGCATTGGCTTCCTCGGTCAACCGTACTACCATTGGTAAGATAGCATGGTTTCGATCTTCGAGGAAGTGCCAAGACTCAAGGCGGTGGTAATCCGTCAGGTTGGCGAGGACCGGTTGAGCGAAAAAAGGCATGCGCTGGCTGCGCTTCGGGCCGGATTTTTCACAATTTTTAATGTTTCGCAAGGTTAGACCCGGCCTGCCCGCAAACCGGCATGGGCAGGCACGCCCAGCAGCGCGTTCGCCGGGTTTACGGCTAGGTTCTGAGGCAAGTGAGGAGGAAACTGAGTTATGCCATTGTTCGTCGTGTTCATTTTTGGCGCGGTCATCCTGGGGGCAGGCGTGATGCTGTCACCGGCATGGCCCTCCGAACAACCGCGCATCGGGCTTTCGGCAGCGCTGGCACTGGCGCTGGTGGTGGGCGGCGCGGTGTTCTGGGCGATGCTGTTTGGCTGGAGCACGCTGGTGGTGGATTATATGCTGTTCGCGCTGGTCATCGGGATCTTTCTGGGCGGGACGCTTTCTGTGGGACAGGCACGGGCAGAGGCGCGCGGCGAAGTGCTGCTTGACGAAGATCAGGGCTGGCCGGGGCCGTTTGACCTGATGTTTCTGGGCGGGGTGGCGCTGGTCGCCGTCGCGCTGCTGCTGGTGGTAACGCAGACCCCTGCCGAGCCTGTGGGACTGGGCTATACAGCGCTGATTTCGCGCCTGCCGGAAAACGCATCCGCGGGCCTGCTGGCCCAGCAGATGCTGGCAGGTGAGCCGTACCTGAACCCGCCAGCCTACAGCGTCCTGGAGGCCTACCTGCATTTTCAACTGGGGCAGGATGTGGTGACGGTTGCGCGGGCGGTGGGGGCGGTGCTTACGCTGCTCTTCGTGTGGCTTATGTATGACCTGGGTGCGGAAATCCGCGACAAACGCTTGGGGCGGGCGCTGGCCGCCGCCGCGCTGGCGACCGGCATCCTGGTGTTGTATACGGCGGGTTGGTTTACCGCCATCATGGGGCTGGTGTTTGCGCTGGCCGCCGTGACGTATGCCTACCGTTACCTGAAACATGGCATGGCGGCTGATCTGGTCGGCGCGGGGCTGCTGCTGGGCGCGGTGCTCATCACCCACCTGGACGCGCTGCTGGTGGTGGTGGTGGGCCTGGTGGCGCTGGCGGTTGTGGGCGAAGCGGGACAACCACGAAACCGCGCCGTGCTCGCCGGGGCGGCCCCGGTCATCGCGCTGGTGGCCACCTCACCCTGGCTGGTGTGGGTCAGCGGTCAGGCTGGAAGCGTATTCGTGCCGCAGCCCATTAACCTCGCGGATGTGCCGGTCTACTTCGGGCTGCTGGCAGTGGCGATCCTGGTCAGCATCCTCAGCGTGGGGGGGGGGCG
>CAZQIJ010000075.1:0-3557 GCA_964592955.1 uncultured Anaerolineaceae bacterium | reverse complement strand
GCTCCCGCATGTCCCTGTTTGCCGGGGTGTGGCTGGGCCTGCTGGCGGCGGTGGTGGTGCTGCTGCGGCTGCCGCTCACCACGCTCTACGGCGGCATGATCCCCCTGACGATTCTGGTGGGGATGTCGGTATTGTGGCTGGTGGAAACCTTCGCGCCTGAAAGCGCGATTCTGGGCGGCATGGATCGCGGCACACACCGCGAAAATCAGGGGTAGGATGCGCGCCACGTACAGGCGGCATTCGGCTAACCTGATGGTTTTGTGTTATGCTTGGTGGCAATTGGATAAGTTCACTCTCTAACCAGAAGGGATACGCCCGCAATGCGAATCCAGAAATATGTGCTGATCCTGCTCGCGGCGCTGCTGCTGGTCTTTGGGGGACTGGCAGCCTCGACCGCCGCGCAAACGACCCCAACCCCCCCCGCTGGCGATACCACCGGCGGGGCTACGCCCGTTCCCACACCCACGCAGACGATCCCGCTGCCCATTACCGCCGACTTCAGCTATGTGGTGCGCCCGCGCGATACGCTGGACGGGATCGCGGCGCTGTTTGACGTGCGGCTGGAGTGCCTGCGCGAGACCAACACCCTCGCGCGCTCTGCCATTCTTCAGCCGGGGGATGTGCTGCTGGTCAGCGTGACGTGCCCGGCCTATGATGGCGTGCAGGTGGTAGAGTTCCCGCGCGCGGATTCCCCCGGCAGAACCGGCGAAGACGGGACGTATGTCGTCCAGCCGAACGACACCCTCGATACCATCGCGCAGGAACTCGATATTTCGCTGGAGGCGCTTCAGGCCGCCAACGGCATCGAAGACGGGCGGCAACTGCTGGCCGGTGATGTGCTGACCATCCCGGAAGACGCGCCAGCGTATGGCGTTGTACCGGCGCTGCGCACACTGGCACCTGCGGCGACCTCCGGCAGCGGCGCACGCAGCGCGGCGACCGCGGCCCGCGGCGGTGAGTATGTGGTGCAGCCGAATGACACGCTCGATACCATCGCGCAGGAACTCGATGTTTCGGTGCAGGCGCTGGAAGTGGCCAACGGCATTACTGACCCGCGCGCCCTGCTGCCCGGCGATGTGCTGCGCATCCCGGAAGACGCGCCGCCTTATGGCGTCGTCCCGGCGCTGCGCACGCTGGCACCTGCCGCAACCGCGCGCCCTAACACCGGCAGCAGCGGCGACGTGCGCGGCGGGCAGTATGTCGTCCAGCCGAACGACACGCTCGATACCATCGGGCAGGCGCTCGATGTCTCGGTGGAATCGCTGCGACTGGCCAACAACATCCAGGACCCGCGCGACCTGCTGCCCGGCGATGTGCTGAACATCCCCGAAGACGCGCCCGCGTATGGCGTTTTCCCGGCCATTACCACACCCACCGGACCCGGTACCGGCAGCATGGGGGGCGAGCAGTACGTGGTGCAGCGCGGCGACACGCTGGACACCATCGCCCTGGACTATAACGTGTCGGTGGTGGCGCTGCGCGTGGCCAACGATATCGACTCTGCGATGGATCTGATGCCGGGGACGGCGCTCATTATCCCGGCAGATGCGCCGGCTTATGGCGCGTTCCCCTCCCTTAATGAGGCCGCAGGCGCAGTGATCGCAGCCGGCGACCAGTATGTGCTTCAGCCCGGCGATACCCTGGATCAGGTGGGGGCGCAGTTCAATGTGGATACGCTGTGCCTGATCCGCGAAAACCAGATCGAGAACACGCGCACCATCCGCGCCGGGCAGATCATCGGTATCCCGGTGGGATGCCCCGCTTACGTTGGCTTTGCAGCGGTGGCCACCGGCGCGCCGCAGCGCGCACAACCGACCGTCGCTGTCCCCGCCACGCAGACCCCTGCCGCGCCGCCGCCTGTTCAGGCAACACCCACGGCGACTGTGAGCGGCGGATAGTTTTGTTGACGCGTATAAGCACAGGATTACGCTGAAGGGTTCAGGGGGATGCCCCTATCCCCCTGGCAGGGAGCAAAACCCCCCGCACCCCATCATGCCCATCCTGCTGCTATACGCGTCCGCGGAAATCCATCACCCGTACAAGAAGCGAGCCATCGTTTTGGCTGGGCGGGGACATTGCCCCGCCCCTATACGTGACTGAGTATTTTCCTGGAACAGCTTAATTTGTGCCGGGTGGAGTAGCTGCCCTGGCAGGATTAGGGCGTTTTAGCCTCAACTTCGATGGCTGAGGAGTCGCGTTTTATTCTTAGGACCGGTTAACCGGTGAATGGCGTGTCGTTGAACGGGATATCCGTAAGGGTGCCGCGCACGCGAAGCTGCTGCCCGGTTTCGTTATCGACTACAAAATCAAACGTACAACTCATCTTCGTGCCGTCGAAAGCGGTCACACTAAACGTGCCAGCCGGATTGTAACTGAAGCTCCCTTCCATATCGGCGGTGAAGAACGTGAAATTCACAACCGCATTGGTCGAGCCGCCCGGAACATCGTCCAGTGCATAGTCGCCCACGCCATTGGCCTGTAACCCGTAAATGGTGAACTGACCAACCGCAGCAGGACGGCTGACATCGGGATTCACATCAAACAGGGAGAGAACCCCATAATCATTGCCATCGTTTGGTCCAAAGGTGATGGCTTTCGGTTCAAACGTCATCGCGCCGCTAAACTCGATATCGAACGGAGAACCGCTGGCCCCACATCCCGCGACAGCCAGAGCGACCAAGACAAAGCAGAGTGCCAACTTCGCGTATTTCATCGTTTCTCCTACATTCTTCTGTCCACACCGTCATTATAACAGCAAGCGCGCGTTTGTTGGATTGAGATTGGGTCGCCGGGGGCATGATTTCCCTGTGCGCAAAGGCAGAGATCCGCTGCGTGGTTAAGGGGTGAATTGGAGGCGGGGTATGGCCAGAAGCGCACAGCAGCCTGCTGCGTGCCGGGCAACGTGCAGCCATGTTGTGCGCCGTACATCATGACAAAAAACGCTTGTCGCTGCTCAGCGCGTGCAGCGTTCGAGCGCCCACGCTGCGTGACTGCGGATGAGCGGCGAGTCGTCCTGCGTGAGGCGTTCCAGCGCAGAACTGGCCGCCGCATCGCCCCAATTGCCCGCCGCGATACAGGCATTGCGCACCAGCCGCTCGCGCTTGATGCGCATCACTGCCGACCCTGCGAAATGCGCCGCGAACCGGGCATCGTCTAACGCCAGAAGTTCGAGCAGGGGCGGCGCGGCGCGCTGCGCATCTGGCGGCAGAAAGGCGCGCTCGGTGGTTTCCAGCGTGAAGCGCTGCCAGGGGCACACCTCCTGGCACACGTCGCAGCCAAACACCCAATTGCCCATCAGCGGGCGCAGCGCCGGGTCAATATCTCCCTTGTGTTCGATGGTCAGATAGCTGATGCAGCGGCGCGCATCCAGGACGAACGGACGCGGAAAGGCAGCGGTGGGGCAGGCGGTAAGGCAGCGGGTGCAGGTGCCGCACAGTGACGCCTGGCCGGGCGTATCCCAGGTATCAAATTCGAGGTCGGTGAGGATCTCGCCCAGGAAGAAGTAACTGCCACGGCGCGGCGCGATGAGCATGGTGTTCTTGCCGGTAAAGCCCAGC
>CAZQIJ010000074.1:2292-13781 GCA_964592955.1 uncultured Anaerolineaceae bacterium | reverse complement strand
TCTCCTCAACGTGTTGTGGGAGAGGGGGCGGGGGGTGAGGGCAAAACAGCGCACAAATCAATTGACCTACAGCATCTGCCCTGCTGTGCCAGGGTTCACAATGGTCTGTTCCGGGAATTGTAAGGCCTGTGGCGGTGGGCTATAATCACTCTTCAATGAGTTCGTAATGGAACCGGATTTCACGATGAGCAAAAGATCACGGATTTATCCATTCACCGCCATCGTTGGACAGCAGCGCATGAAACGCGCCCTGATTCTTAACGCGGTGGATATGCGCATAGGCGGCGTGTTGATTCGCGGAGAGCGTGGGACGGGAAAATCGACGGCGGCGCGTGCGCTGGCGGCACTGTTGCCAGAAATTGATGTGATTGCAGACTCGCCATTCAATGACGATCCTCGTTCACCGGATACGTGGTCTGACATCACGCGTGAACGTTATGCCGAAGTCCCCCCGGACACCATCCCGGTTGAAAAACGCCGCATTCGCTTTGTCGATCTCCCGGTGAGCGCCACCGAGGATCGCGTTGTGGGCACACTGGATATCGAAAAAGCAATCCAGCGCGGCGAGCGCCATTTTGACCCCGGCGTGCTGGCTGCTGCTAACCGCGGCATCCTGTATGTGGATGAGGTTAACCTGCTGGATGACCACGTGGTGGATTTGCTGCTGGACAGCGCGGCGATGGGCGTGAACGTTGTTGAACGTGAAGGGATCAGCTTCAGCCACCCGGCACGCTTTATCCTGGTGGGGACGATGAACCCGGAAGAAGGCGACCTGCGCCCACAGCTTCTGGATCGTTTTGCCCTGTCGGTTGAAGTACACGGGATTGCAGACGCGAGCGAGCGCGTGGAGATCCTTGAGCGGCACATTGCCTATGAGGACAACCCCGACGCCTTCCACACCACATGGCAGCCAGATGAAGAAAAGCTGAGTACGGCGATTGCAGCAGCGCGCGAAATTGTGGATGATGTGCGGTACACGCGCGGTGACCTGCGCCTGATCGCCCTGATGACCAGCAGCATGCATATCGATGGGCATCGCGCCGACCTTGTGATCCTCAAAACCGCGCGTGCCCATGCCGCATTTATGGGCCGCCGCCAGATCAACCGAGACGACATCCTGATCGCGGTCGAGCTGGCCATTCCGCATCGCCTCAAACGCGGGCCATTTGCAGACGCCGTTGTTGACCTGGCATCACTGGCAGATAAGATGGAACAGCTAGAGACCCAAGCTGAAGAAGGCGATGGCCAGGGCGAACCGACCACGAAGAGCACCCCACAGCAGACGGACGGGAAAAAAAAAGCCAACCGGTAGGTGATTCTCCCGAACAGCAAAGCCCCGATATTTCGCAGATGCAGCCTTCCCCTCAGGATGTGTTTAAAGATCAGAACGCGAACTGGTGGGAAGGCGGGCAGAAAGCCGAGACAGGTGCGGAGTTTGAGGTCCGCAACGTGCAGACCCCAATTGACCGCCTGACCCGTAATCAATCCGGCAAGCGGTCGCGCACGCGCACGGATCGCAAACGCGGGCGCTACGTTCAGGCGCGCCCCGCCGGTGACCGTACCGACGACATCGCGTTTGACGCCACCCTGCGCGCCGCTGCCCCCTACCAGAAAGGCCGCGCAGCGCAGAAACAGGAAACCGGCATGGCCTATGCGCTTCAGCGCAGCGATTTGCAGCGCAAGGTGCGCGTGCGCCGCTCCGCCAACCTGATTCTGTTTGCGGTGGATGCCTCGTGGAGCATGGCCGTCTCTGAACGCATGAGCGCCACCAAAGGCGCAATCATGTCTCTCCTGACGGATGCCTACCAGCATCGGGATCGTGTGGGGTTGGTGGTTTTCCAGAAGGATCGTGCTTCCCTCGTCCTGCCGCCCACCAACTCGGTCATTCTGGCGAAAAATGCGCTGGCCGATATCCCGGTGGGTGGCAAGACGCCGCTTTCGGCAGGGCTGCTGCTGTCTTATGAGGTGATCCGCCGGGAAAAGGGGCTGCACCCGGATATCGTGCCGATCCTGGTTCTGCTGACAGATGGCGCGGGCAATGTGAGCATCAGCAAGGAAATCTCACCGCAGGAAGAATCGCACCGCATCGCGCGCATGTTCAAAGAAGAAACCATCAAGACGCTGACCATCAACATGGAGCATGTGGCGTTCGACCAGGGGCTCGCCAATAAGCTGGCCGAAAACCTGGGCGGACCGTGCTATACGCTTAGCCAACTGCGCGCCGATACGCTGCTGCAGACGGTGCGGCGCGAGATCGGGTTAACGAAGTAACAACGGCGCGCGCAGCTTTACGGGTGTGCGCGCCGCACGCCGACGGAGTCTCCACAGGCAATCATTGCATTCTCAGTTGCGCTTAGTTTGCATCCAGCACCCTGTGACACTTGCGCTTACCGTTGACTTGCAAAAGCGCCGACAGACCGTGATTAATCTGCCTTCTCGTCCAGGGTGACAGGGTCAAGCGGGGCGTCGGACGCCAGCAGCGCCAGCGTCGCCAGCAGCACACGGCGCTGCTGCGCAGGGTCTCCCGGTGCGCCCAGCGTCGCACCCCGTTTCAGTTGTGTGAACGTGGCGCGCGGCGGAAGGGTCAGGCGGGTTACACCTGCGTTCCAACTGGTTAACGTGGTGGCGATGCCGTTCAGCTCAAGACCTCGTGCGACCAGACCCACGGTCTGGGAACAGATCGGTCAGGACGGCACCAACAGCGCGCCCTGTGCCTGTTGGGAGCGTACAGCATCCAGGACAGCCGGAAACAGGACATCGACTGTGCGGGTAGCATCCGGTTGGTAACCCATGTAGCTGACTACCATCGACGCAATTTCGCCGATCACCCCTTCACGCACCAGATCTTCCAGATGTCGCAGCGGGACGAGTACCTGCGGATCGGCATCGACCGCTGTGTGATCGTAGTGCGTATGCGCGAAACTGAGTGCCTCCAGCGGCGTTGATGAGGGAAACAACCGGATCGTGTAATCACCCAGATCGTTTTCCGCATCGAACGGTGTCTGGCTGTCGTGCAGATATCCCCCGGCTGTCGAGATCAGCACCAGACGGCTGTGCGCGAGGTCAATCCCCTTGCCCTGAACAGGAGTCTCGTTCTTGGGACGCTGGTAAATCTTCCAGTCGGTCGCGCCGGTCTGCTGATAGTGCGCCAGCCAGTTTTCGAGATAGTGACTGTACCAGGACTCTCGCGTTTCAAAGATTTGCATCGTTTCTCTCTATAGGGCTTTTCCAGCTAACAAACGTCTACTTGTAGGCGACGAGGCAGGTCTCGTCCGCGGATACAGAAACCGCACAGGAAGATCTGTTTTCCTGGAACCGCGTAGAATGTTCGCCCCTTAGCCTACAGCATGAGTCTAACGCACAACGTCATTCGCGCAAGCAGATTCGGTGAGAGCCGGGGCTGGCGCAGTCCACGTCATGCCCCTGGTTCTCACCACGCAGTCCGATGAGTGTTCGCTGGTTTATCCCCCTCCGCTGCTGCTGGGGTCTGGGATGATGCGCCCGAAGCCCCCGCCAGCGCTGCGCCGTGCTGCGAAGGCCATCAGGGTCGCGGCAACCCCAAATGCACCCATCCGCAGGCGGGAAAGGCGGCCAAACGTCAGTGGACGGGCGATTGCAGTATCCCAGAGCGGGCTGCCAACGTCATCCGGATCCGGATCTGTGACTTCGACCTGGTGCAGCACGGTTTCAAGCCCGGCAGAGTGCCAGCGCTGCACCACGGTGTAAAGATCCGGTTGCAGCTCACCCTGAAGCCCAGGGAGGTGCTTCGGTTGGATAATCACGATGCGGCGGATGCCGTGCGCCATGAAGTAAGTCGCCGAGGGGAAATCCTGCGGGAAGATCACCCAGCGGTTATCAAACTGGCCAGGGCGGGGATTCCTGGGCGGGTTGCGCTCAGAGTCCAGCAGGAACACAGGCGGCGAATCCGGCGCAAGGTTGAAGCTGCTGATCAGCACGGCCCCGCGCAGCAGTTCGGATAGAATGCGCGCAACCGAGACAACCGGCGGCGCGTCTTCACTGGTTGAGCAGTTGAAGAGCGGTACAGGCCGAAAGCCTTCATTGGCCAGATGCAGCGCGGCCCCCACTGACGTGTAACCCGGCAGGTTCACGATCAGCGCGGTATCGTGACGGTAGGCGCGTACCCAACTGAATGCCTCGTCGGGTTCGAAGACGACATCCTCGCCTGGGGCCACACCGCCCAGATTCTTACGTTTGCCGCTGTGAAACTGCGCGAACAGTACCGGTTTTGCCCAGGCAGACCAGATGCTGTCTGCCGGTGCCCACATCTCATAAAGTTCTTCAGGTGTCATGCAGATTCATACTCAACCAACAGGATCGCAATATCACGCGATGATGAGTCAATAATCGGGGTGGTGCTCAGGCGGCCATACACCCCCGCCGCTTTGCCGTTCACGGTATAGACGCCAATGCTGGGATACGCTGTCGTATGGTCCGGTGCGGTATAGGGAATTGGCTGAAAAGGCTGCTGCGCAATCCATGCCTGGGGATGCCGCCGCGCAGACTTGAGGACGGCCTGCCACAGTTTGGGCGACGCGACCCCCGGTATGGCGATGTCATTGCCGAAACGCCCGTAAATCGGTTTAAGCACCCAGTTGCCCCATTGCGCAGTCGGGATGGTTTTCAGGTCACGGGTGGGCGGCAGCAGTGCCCGCCAGGTCGGCAGGTCACTGGTGAGGTGTCCCCACACCAGTGGAAAACGCTTGGACTGAGTCAGCAGCGCGGTGGTCGGGTTGCTGGCAGGCGGCATGGACGCTGTGAAGAAGTTTTGCCAGCGCGCACCCCAACGCACACTGGGGAGCCATTCCGCCGGGAAGTACCTGAACAGATAATCGATAGGCTGCGGGGCCAGACCGTCGCGCACAAGCAGCGCCGTCTTCCCCTGCCAGTGCAGATGTGCGGGGCTGGCAAGGTGCGTGACCAGGCCGCAGGCTTCGAGGTATGCGCGCAGGAACAACACAATCTGACCGTCTTCGGCGAAGGCCGTCGGGTAGACCAGCGCGACATGACCGCCGCTGCCTGCTGCTGCCGCGATGCCTTCTGCAATCTGATGCGCCACGTTTCCGGCCATTGCTGTGCCGGGATAATGGGCTTGCATGCGCTGTGTAAAACCTACAGCCTCGTTGTAGCCGCCAGGTGTATCGCAGTTGCATTCCGAGATGCGCCAGCCCTCGGTTGTAAAGTGAAAATCGAAACGCATGACGCGTACATCGCGGGTGCGCTGCGCGCTACCGTGACGCCACAACCGCGCGATGGCCGGTGGAATGCCGAGAACGCGGTGCAGCGCGGGTGCCTCGGTCAGGTCGCGTTCGGCGGCCAGAAGTTCGGCGCTCAACTGTTCTGCCCAGGCGGCGATTTTCTGCCATGCGCTGTGTTTCAGCAGCAGCGGATAATCTACCAGCATAGAGGTATCGCCAACCTGCGGATCGTATTTGTGGCAGTCGAATATCGTGCGCAGTTGTACGGCGCGGAAGGCCGCCGCGTCCAGCCGCTGCGACGTGATCCAGGGAAGGTTCAACAAGTGCCTCGCGGGTTAGACGGGTGCCGCAGGCGACAAACCCACAGCGACCACAGACAGCGCGATGTAGGCCAGCGCCGGAACCACACCGTAAACGATGGCCGATGGCCGCGGGTGCTCTACGGTGGGACGCGACACAGCCTCGATTACCACAGCCGCAAGGACCAGCGGGATAACGTACCAGGCCCGTATAACGAAGGACAGCACAAATTCTGTGAAGTCGATCCAGTTGCCGCTCACAGATCGACCGAGAATAACGCCAAGCACGATCAGCAGCGCCGCCAGGCGTATCCCCGCCGCCATGCTGCGTTCAACGGTGATCGTTTCGGAAATCTGCGTGAGGTACTCCAGCGTGATCCACGCCAGAAAGAATGTGACAGTGGAGGTGATGACGCACAGCGCGACCACCCCCCAGCCCGGTCCATCACCAATGTTGCCGCCGGCATAGGCTGCGGTGAGGCCGATGAATGCCCCTGAAACGGCAGTCGCTGCTGCGGTGTTACGACGTTCGAGGCCGTCATCGCGCACGCTGAATCCCAGATACGGAAGCAGCCATTTGCCGAAGCCGACCCAGGACACACCCCATAACCCGTAAAAGAGCTGGTAAACCGGTTCGGCGCGCACAAAGGAATCGGCGTAAGTTTTGAGGATGTGCACCAACCCGATGCCACACAGCACAGGAACAAGCAGCAGTAGTGTGTGATCCAGCCGCTGGTAAAGCATGCGTCTGAGACTGAACAGATGGGCGTAGTAGTTGAACCAGACGACCGACCCATACCATAGAAAAACGATCAACAGTAAGACTTCGGAGCTTTCCAATGCGTGTCTCCTGCTTGTAACGCTGCGCGCCTATCAGGTACCATTGCATCCATTATAGTACACAAAACGGGTTGTATGTACCGCATGGAAAGCATGATTACCCGGCGCGTAACCGCACCTGACGCCGCATTTGATGCCTGCTACCGGTTAATGCAGGCCACGTTTCCGGCAGACGAACTGGTGGACCGCGAAGAATATGAACTGCTGCTGCAGGCACCGCAGCGGCATACGCATCCGCACTGGTTTGTGATGCTGTCACACTGGGACGGCGACTCCCTCGCCGGGATGATCGCTGGCAGCTATATGGTCCTGGAGGCGTATCCGAGCGAGAGCATCGGCATGATCGAATATCTGGCGGTGGCCGAAGCATACAGGGGGAAGCGTGGGCATGGGCGCGCCCTGCTACAGGCGTTCGAGGGGGCGCTGGGTGAAATCGCCTCGCAGCGCGGCGAAACCCTGTTCGCGGTGGTTGGTGAGGTCGAGCATGAGATCCTGCCGTTCAAGTTTCGCGCCGGATACTGGTTGGCGGAGGGGCTGTGGTATGCACAACCCCCCATCGCGTTTGATGCCCAGGGAGAACCCCTGTTTGCGCCGGTTGAGAAACATCTGGCCATCAGGCTGACGGCGTATCCCCACCCGGAATACATCGAAAGCGCACGCGTCCGCGCAATCGTCAGTACCCTGTACCACTGGCGCTATGTGCCCATCACCGCCTCAGCCGCGGCGGTGGAGCGGGCACAGGCGTACATCGAGACAGAAGTCTTTGCGCAGGTGCGCGCCTCGACAGGCACACGCGCAGCGCTGCGCCTGCATCAGGATCATGCAGACTGATCGTTTATCACGTGGCGCAGAAACAGTTGTGGGGGCGATTTCCTGCGTGAGCGTCAGGGAATCATGGCTTGTACTGGCGCAGCGCACGCCGTCCGATCTGTTCAGGAATAAGCCGGTTCGCCAGCACGATCAGACGATCCAGCCAGCGCAGGGTGACGGTTTTCTGGCGGCGTTCCACCGCGTGCGCGATGCCTTCGGCCACCTGTTCGGCCCGCATTTCCGGCAGGCGTCCACCAGAGCGCCCCGAATTTCCGAGACGCCTGTCGTTGAAGGCGGTCTGCGTGCGCCCTACCCGCAGATCAGTAACGGTGATCCCGCGCGGTTCCAGCTCCAGGCGCAGCGAACGCGCCAGGCTGCTTACAAACGCTTTGCTGGCCGAATAGGTGGCGGTGTAGGGAGAGGTGAGGTTAAACACGATAGACGAAACCAGGACGACATGCCCTCCCTGCGTCATCACCGGGACGGCAGCACGCACGGTATGGAGCACGCCGTCGATGTTCGTCCTGAGCACCGCTTCGATGTGCTCCCATTCAGTCTCGCTCACCGCGCCACGCTGACCGATCCCGGCATTGGCAACGACGACATCGAGACGCCCAAAGTGGGCGAGCGTCTCGCTTACGGCCCGCTGCATGGCCGCCGCGTCACGCACATCGGCAGCCAGCGGCAAAAACTGCTCGTCTGGAATGGCGACGGTGTGCAGCGGCTCGAGGCTGCGCGCCGTCCCGGCCACGCGCCATCCCCGCCGGGCGAAAGCTTGCGCCGTTGCCAGCCCGATGCCGCTGGATGCGCCGGTGATGAGGACTACCCTGGTCATGGTATTTCCAGCAGCCACAGCGACCGATCCACCGCGTTATGAAAGGCGATGCGCCGCCCGTCTGCCGAGACTGACCAATCCCCATTCATGACGGTAAAGGGTGTGGTTTGCGGGTCGGTCAGCATACGGTCTTCGCGCGATGGGATGTGGTAATGGTGCAGCGTCTGTGTGTCGGCATAAGGCTCCAGCGGGATGTAATAGACGCTGTCTGCATCGCGCCAGCGCCAGCCACCAAACCAGTCAAGCCGTTGGGGGGATGCGCCAGGCTGGGTTTCAAGCGTGTAGATCCCGGAGGCTGCCGGGTCAGATTGGTTGGTCAGCACGAGCATGAGGCGTGTGCCGCCGGGTGATATGGTAAGGTTGCGAATCCACGTCCACTCCCCCAGCGTGAACTGCGTATCGTCGGCCGTATCATAAACGGTAACGGTGGTCAGGCGGCCTGCGCCCGGGACGAGCAGCAGCAGCCGCGATGCATCCAGCCACTGTGCCGAGACCCCTGGCATGGCGACGATCTGGCGGGCATTACTGCCATCCAGCGTGCTGACCCATACGCTCGAATCCGGTCTGCGTGCGCCTGGAACGGCAACCTGACGGCTGACAACCCACATCAGTTGGGCGTTATCCGGGCTGATGCTGGGGGTCGCGCCTTCGGTCTGCAAAACAAACGTCTGACCGTCACCGCTGAGGCTGATCTGACCGGCCTCGCGCAGAATCTGGTACCGTCCATCGGGCGACGTGTGTGGGGGCGGCGCGGCACTCACCATCGTTTCCATGCTGCCCGCGCTTGCAGACCAGGCAAACACTACCGCGCGCGAGTTCTGCGCACCATCAATCGTATAGAGCCTGTCAGGATCAAGAGCATCCCACCACGTGATCCAGCAGCAGTTCTCAAGCCCGATGCGCCTGAGCTGCCAGGACTCGGCGGTACCCAGCGGTGGCAGTGTGCGCGGCAGGAGCGCATTTGGCGAGGGGCGTTCGAGCTGCGGCGGGGGGTAAACCGAGGTGTAGGCATTCAGACGTGCGCCCCCAAACCGGACTTCAGGCTGATCTTCGAGCGTCATCCAGCGCCTGGCATTATCCATATCACCCTGAAACAGGGGATAGCTGTAACTGCCCAGAACGGCTAGGTTGTGCCAGTTGATGTCGATATAATCCACCGGATTGTAGGTGGTGCGGTAATCCAGCGAGCGCACTTCATAATGCAGGTGCGGGCGCGAATCGCAGGTGACATCCGGGTCGCCGGAATACCCGATGATGTCACCCTGGGTTACACTTTGCCCAACCTGTACCGGTGGCCGGTCGAGCAGGTGACCGTAGAGCGAGATCAGGCCGACATCAGGGTGGCGGATGAGCAGGTTGTGCGGGCCGGAGCCAAAACTCAGGTCATCCGCCGCCGTGACGACTCCATCTGCCACCGCCACCAGCGGTGTGCCGCACGCCATGCCGATGTCGATGCCGAAATGCAGCCCTTGCCCGGCGCTGTACCATGCCGTACCGTAATTGTATGCGCCAACCGTGTTACCATAAGGTTGGCCGAACAGCCAGGTGTTCGGGCCGGGATCGCCCGCTGCCGGGAAGATGAACGGTTTCTGCTGTGCCCGTACCGTGCCGCTCAGCAGGATCAGGAGTACAATACCAATGACTCTTGGTCGCATCCGGGACTGTCCTTACATTTCTCGTCGTCTGTGCATTGTAACGGGCGTGATGGGTGCGGAGAAGCGTCTCTGTGAACTCTGATACGGGTTTATTCACCATTTCCTTAGCTGATGCGCAGAGACCATAAACGGGGAATTGTCCCTTTGGTTTGGATTGCAGGGTCTGTTGGCGTTTGTGCCTGTTTCGGTGTGCGTGGCAGCCAGAAACGGCAGCAGACCTGGGTTGTTGTAGGTTTATAATTCTGGTTGAAGTGGAGGTTTTACATGCGGAAAGTGTGGGTGTTCGTGTTTCTGGCGCTGGTGGCCACAGGGATGGTGGCACAGGATAGCCCGGTCGTTAACTGCGGTATGCTGACTGACGAAGACTGCGCGATTCTCCAGGAGTCTGCGGCGGCGATGGCTTCAGTAGGTGCCGCATCGTTTGATTTTGCGCTCGATGTCTCACTGACGGGTATTCCGGGGGGATCGGGGGATACAGTCTTCGCGATGGACGGCAGCGGGTCCTATGCATTTAACCTGGAGCTGCTCACCGCGCTGGAAGCGATCGACCCCAACGATACCGCCGCAGTTATTGATGCACTGGGCGATGCGCTGCGCGGATTTTCTGGCGAGATCAACATGACGCTGACCCTGGGCGAACTGCTGGCAGCAGGGGGAAGTGATGTTCCTTCAGCGGTCATTCTTGAACTGGTAATGGTGGACGGAATCGGTTACCTGAATTTCGATCCGCTGCAGGATGTGATGCAGGGCAGCGGTTTGGAGGTTGAGGGATGGGCCGGCCTCGATCTCAACGACAGCCTTGATCAGATGGGGCTGCTGCTGGCCGGTATGGGCGGGATGGCCATGCCAGAAGCGCCACAACCCATGGAACTGGAAGAGCAGAACAAACTGTTGGAAGAAGCGACGCGCATCGAACGCCTGGCCGATGCTGACGGAGCAGCGGTGTTTGAATCCACATTCGATTTCAGTGTGCTGCTTGCGGATCCGGTGTATCGCGAACTGCTGCTTCAGCAGTTAGGGTTACAGGCGGCAGCGCAGGGGTTGACACCCGAAGACTATGAAGCGATTTTGAACGCGATGTCCGAAAACCCAGACACCGTGACCATTCGCGCGGTTCAGCATGTTGACCTGGAAACGTACTATACGACCCATGTCGAATTCGACATGGTCTTTGACCTCGATGTCTTCATGGAAGCCATGGAACCGGGGTCTTCATTCGGGATGGGGGATGTGGAAATGGGCCTGTTTGGCGAAATGCACTTTGCAGACTTCAACGATGCTGCCCAAATTCGTGCGCCGGAGGGGGCTGTGATCGTCGATTTCTTCGAATTGCTGAACGTCCTGATGGGCGGTGGATCGGGCGCGTTCTGAGGTCAACCGGCCTGCTAAACAAAACGGGGGTGCGCTGGCATCCCCGTGGTTGGTCTAAAGCAAGAAGGTAAGAGACGTTCGGCGTGGTTTTTTAGATTTTCTGAACGTTGCGGGCTTCTTCGCCTTTTTGACCCTGGCTGATCACAAACGACACGCGATCCCCTTCATTCAAAGTCCGATAGCCATTGCCCGTAATCGCCGAGTAATGCACGAACACGTCGGAATCTCTGCCATCGACCTTGATAAAGCCGAAGCCCTTGGTGTTGTTGAACCACTTTACAACGCCGGTAATCTTTTGTTCAGACATTGCGTATTGCTTTTCTTTCTGCTTCTGCAAGCCAGTGCATTTGGTACGATAATGTGAGCATAGCAGAGATAACGCTTAAACGCAAGATGAGACGAAAACGATATGGGATTAGTGCGTAAACTTTCTGTGCTCCTTATGCTCATCGTTGTCTTAGGG
>CAZQIJ010000074.1:0-2282 GCA_964592955.1 uncultured Anaerolineaceae bacterium | reverse complement strand
CAGCCACCAGCCGCGCCCCCTACCTTCCGCGAGCTGCTGCTCGATGCGCAGGCCAGCGGCGCGGAACTCCTGTTTGAATTTGCGGTGCCGCTGGCCCCTGGTGAGCCGTCGCGGGTGGCGGCGGAATTTACAGCAGGCGCAGATTATGTGTGTTTCGGCGAACCCTGGAATCAGGGGGTTCGCCAGCGCTGCACGCCATTCAGCAACATCGCCAGCGTAACGTTTGTGGACGACGCGCCGTAGTGTGCCGCCGCGTGGACTATGGCTGTTGGCCCGGTACCCATCCGGGCAGGTAACCGTCCTCCACCACCCGGCGAATCTGGCCGCTGTCCAGTGTATACGTCCAGATTTCGGGCGTGCTGTTCGCTGACGAGGGGAATGGGAAGCGCTGCATCACAAGTTGTGTACCGTCTGGCGACCACGACAGTGCGCCATTGGTGTAACCTGAGTCGAAAACGAGCGGTGTCACGGTGCGCGTGGGCACGTCCATCAGGTAGATCTGATCGCCACCGGTAAAACCTTCATCGAGGTTCTGCCGGGTAAAGGCGATTCGCGTGCCGTCCGGGTGCCACACGGCGGTTGCATCATCCACGCGTTCGCCTTCCGGTGTCAGATATTCTGACTGCCCTTCGTCCAGATCGGCCAGGCGCAGGGCTGCCCGTGTGAAACTGCCATCCAGTATCAGTTCGGGATACACCAGCAGGTTGCCATTGGGAGAAAGGCTGCCAACGCTGCCATTGCCCGCCGCAATGACATCCAAACGGTCGTTTTCCTGGCGTGCCTCAAAGTTGTAGATCATGATGCTCTGATTGACCGAATCGTAGAGCGCGATGCGGCTGCCATTGCCTGCCCACTGTGCCCCATAGCCGAGAATCTGTGATTCGGTGAAGAGCGGTACATGGGTCGGTGTCGTGGCGGTCATGTCCATAAGCCATACACGCGGCGCGCTGGCACCCAGCCCCAGCGCGCTGTTCAGCGTGATGCGCTCGTAGGCAATCACGCTGCCATCAGGACGCCAGGCCGGCGTGGTGCAGTCTGCATCTTCCGCCGTGCAGTTCGTCAGCCTTTGTGTGGTACCGCTGGCGACATCCAGCAGGTAAATTTCCCTGATGCCGGTGGCGGCGTCCTGGCTGGAGTAGGCGATGCTGGTTCCGTCTGGGCTGGCCTCGAAGTCATAGATCCCGGTTTCGCTGAAGGTAATCTGCTGCGGCGGGAGCTGTGGATTGGCGGGATCGACGAGCCACAGGTTGCTTAGGCCCCGGCTGGGGGCGAGATAGGCGATGCGTGGGGGCTGTGCTGGTCGGCTGCCTACCAGCACGGTGAGCGCCAGCAGGATGAGCAGCACAGCCGAAACCGCGAAAACGGTATAATCGAAACGGTTAAGTTTATCCATCGTTGTGCGGTGTGCTGTTCGCTGATCACGGATACAGATAAGGATGTTCTGGCTGGTCGATAGGTTCGATGGACGACGCCACCAGGATCGGTGTCTTGCGATCACGGAACTGGCGCGCCTCAAACGCGCCCTGTACGCGCACCCATGCCCCAGACGGGGCGACACTTCCCGCGTTCTCGATATAGACTGGCAGGCCGATAGCGCTGGCGTCTGCCACACAGCAGCTCACGGTAAAACGCGCCACCATGAAGGTGTCTGGCGGGAAGGTTGCTTCGCGGTAGACGAACCCGGTCACATCGGCCTGCTCCCCGTTGAAGCTGGCGGGCAGGTCGCTGGCGGTGAAGATCCGCAGCCAGTCCAGCACATTGCGCTGAAGCGGATCATCGGTAATGGTGGTGGCAATCCCGGCGGAAACCGCGTTGAGGCTGATGCTGCCACCGACAGCTTCAGCACCCAGCGGGCGCGATGGAACCAGTGTCCCCAGCAGCAGCGGTGTGGCCACAACCACAATCACCGGCCATGAAATGGTGTCGTGGCTGTGATCGTCGTGGTCGTGGTCGTGGTCGTGGTCGTGGCGCAGCAGCGCGATTACGCTGGCCGTACCCAGTGCTGCAAACAGCGCGACCGCAAGATACGAAAGCCACGCAAAGCGGAAGTTGACGTAATTGGTCAGGTTACCGCTAAGGATGTTGAACGCGAAATAGGCCGCCAACCCCAGCAGAATGGCAGACTTGACCCAGTCGCGGCTGTGATCATGAACTGCGTCTTCGTGGTGGTGCGTGTGGTGATCCTGCAGATGTTCCATAGCCAGATATTCCTCAGACTCGTAAAAACAGGTTAACCCATACCCCGATGATCAGCGTCATCAGGAAGGGGAGAACAATGAGAT
>CAZQIJ010000073.1:0-13818 GCA_964592955.1 uncultured Anaerolineaceae bacterium | reverse complement strand
GGATAAAGCCGCCCAGTTCAGAGGTCGCGGCGGCGCGCACGGCCACCGCGTCGTCGTGCTGCGCCATTTCAATCAGGCGATCCATGACCTCCACCACGTCGCTTTCCAGCAGCATGTCGATGGCGGCGCGCCGCACCTCCTCGTCGGGATCATGGGTCGCATACAGCCCAAACGCGCGGTAGTCCATCTCAAAATCGATCTCGCCCGTTTCTGCCACCCAACGGGCGATGCGGCGGCGGATCTCTTCGTCCAGGCCTTCCCAGACCGGCGCAATCTTGCGCACGGCAAAGTTCGTCAGGTCACACAACCCATAGAGGATGGTGCTGCCGGGCACATCTTCCAGGTCGAACGCCTTCAGCGCCGCAATCGTAACTTCCAATGTGGGTTTGATCTTGCCGTTGTGGGCTTGCATGGGCCTCTCCTCAGGGTGTTAGGGCAGCAGATTCGTGACAGGGTTAATCAGATCATTCAGGATCACAATGACGCCAAGCGACAGCAGCAGCGCCAGCCCGATCATGTGGATGACGCCTTCGCGTTCCGGCGGAATGGGCCGCCCGCGCACAATCTCCACCAGCACAAACAGCACACGTCCGCCATCCAGCGCCGGGATGGGCAGCAGGTTTGTAATGCCAAGCGCGATGCTGATGACGGCGATGTAATCCAGGATCAGCGTGGGGCGGTCGTTTTCGATGCTTTCCTGCAGGAAGGTGCCCCCCAACTGGCTGACGCCCACCATGCTGATCACGCGTTCTTCGCCCGGCTGGGTTTGCCCGGCCAGTAACCGCGCGGGGAACTGGGTAATCTGCGAGACGATGCCATTCATGCGTTCAAAGCCATAGGCCAGCGACTCGCCAAACGTCAGCGGGACGAATTCCTGCACGGCAGATGCGTTGATGTAGGCGGTGGGGCCTGCGCTGAACTCGTTGGTGAGGCTAATGCCCAGGCGGCCCAACTGCGGCGGCGGGTCTACGCGCGGGGTGACATCCAGCGTAAGGGTTTCGCCGTCGCGCAGGACGGTGACGGTGGTCGGCGTGCCTTGCAGCTCGCGGCTTAACGCCTGCAGGCGCAGGAACGGGTCTTCTGCGGGGCCAAGATCCTCGCCGCCAAACGCGATCACCAGGTCATCCGGCTGCATGCCGGCCTGTTTGGCGGGGGAGTCTTCCAGGATGGAGATGATGTGCAGGCGTCCGCTTGCACTGGCATAGCGTTCGGCTTCAGCCGCGTCGGCAGTGAGGGTTGCCGTCATCGCCGCCATTTCGCGCTCGCCATCTGCGCCCACCGCGCCGGGGCGCAAGAAGCCAATGGTCACGTCTTCGCCGTCATGCTGGGCCAGCATCCTGAAGAAATCGCGGTTGGCCTGGAAGTATTCGCCGTTGATCGTCTCTACCGCGTCGCCAGGCAGCAGCCCGGCCTGCGCCAGGGTGGACCCGGCTTCAACGTCAATAAGCTGGATGCGCACACCCACTTCCTGCGGGACGCCCAACAGCCCCACCAGCACAAACACGACAATGGCAGAAATGAAATTCGCCAGCGCGCCCGCCGTCAGAAACAGGATGCGCGGCAGCGGCCTGACTTCGTTAACGGAGCGCATCTCGGTAATGCCGCGCGCCGCCAGCTCTTCGCGCTCGCTCATGAGGGTGGGTTGTTTGGCGCGGCCCTCAACATCGCGTTCGGCAGCGGCTTTCCCCTGCTTTTCCTGGATCTGGTTCAGCAGTTTTTCCCGCGCGTGGCGGGTTTCTTCTTCGCTAAGCGGGCGGATCAGATCTTCGCCCAGCGGCCGCACAAACCCGCCCAGGGGCAGCAGATTGAGCGTGAACTCGGTTTCGCCCCAGGTAAACAGCCTGGCAAGGCGCGGTGGAAAGCCAACGCCAAATTCCAGCACCGTGATACCTACGGCCTTTGCCGCGAGAAAATGTCCTAATTCGTGGATGATTACTGCGGGGATGAGCACCAGCGCAAACGCGATGATGGTGGATAGAAAATCGTTCCCGACGAGAAATTCCAACATGAACGTTCAGCCTTCAACTTCACCGAATGGTGTGGCAGATCAGTAGAGTCTAGTATATGTCTGTATGAAAGGCATAAGCAAGCGCCAGCCTGCTGCGCTTATCGAAAATTTACGCACGCGGGCGCGCGGGACGGCTGGCAAGCTCAGTATTGTCGCTTAACACCCGTCCGCTATAATGCAGCACGCACTTAAGCCTGCTGCCCAAAACTGGAGTAGTCCGTTGCAAGGTTTCCTGAGAATATTCCTCGCCATCATCCGCACCATGCGCCCGCGCCAGTGGACGAAAAACCTGCTGTTCGTGTTCCCTGCCATTGTGTTTGATGGCCAGCTTTTCGTCGTACCATCGCTGCTGCGGGTGGTGGTCAGTTTCATACTGCTGTGCATGATATCCGGCACGGTTTACATTATCAATGACCTTGTCGATATCGAAAGCGACCGCCAGCACCCGCGCAAACGCAAGCGCCCGCTGCCGTCTGGCGAACTTCCTGTGCGGGTAGCCATCGCGGCTGCCGTCGTCATCCCCATTGTATCGCTGGCCTTCGCTGCGTGGTTCAGCACGCCGCTGGCCGTGATTCTCGTTATCTACCTCGTGATGCAGATCCTGTATTCGTTCGTGCTCAAGCATGTGGTGATCATCGATGTGCTGACGATCACTGCCGGTTTTGTGCTGCGGGTGGCGGCGGGTGTGGTGGTGATTGAGGTGCAGAATTTCTCGCCCTGGCTGTATGCCTGCACCGGGCTGCTGGCGCTGTTTCTGGCGGTGGGCAAGCGGCGGCAGGAGCTGCTGCTGCTGGCAGAGAACGCGTCTAACGTGCGGCCCATTTTCCGCGAATACAATCTGCCGCTCATCGACGACATGATGCGCGTGGTGACCACCAGCACGCTGATTACGTACATCCTCTACACCATCGAAACCGAAGCGCCGCTGCTTCAGGGCACCAGTATGGGCCTGCTGACCGTGCCGTTTGTGCTGTATGGCCTGTTCCGGTATCTTTATCTTATCCATGTGCGCGGTGAGGGCAGCGCGCCAGAAGAAGTGCTGCTTAAGGATCGCGCGCTTCAGGTGAATATCGTATTCTTTGCCGCAACGTGGCTGATAATTCTGTATGTGGTCGCCCGATGATAACTGCAAGCGCACCTGCCAAGATTATCCTGTTCGGTGAGCACGCGGTGGTGTATGGCCAACCGGCGCTGGCCGTGCCTGTAACGACGCTGCGGGCCCACGCCACTGTCGAGGATCGTGCGGTGGGCAGCGGCCTGTCTGTGGTGGCTGTGGACTCTGACGAAACGCTCCCGGTCGATCTTACGGAGCACGCGGTCAAACACGCGCTGGCGTTTATGGCGCGCCAGGTGCTGCGCTTTTACGGCTGCCAGCCCCCGGATGCGGCCATCACGGTGACCTCAGACATCCCACTGGCCAGCGGGCTGGGCAGCGGCGCGGCGGTGGCGGCGGCACTGGGGCGCGCGCTGGCGCTGCGCCTGGGCCAGCAGATCCCAGACGACGCCCTCAACACGCTGGTCTTTGAAGTGGAGAAGATGCATCACGGCACGCCGAGCGGCATCGACAATACGGTGATTGTGTATGAGCGCCCGGTCTGTTTTGTGCGCGGGCAAGCGCCCAGCCTGTTTCGTGTGGGCGAACCGGTTGCAGTTGTGGTCGCCGATACGGGCGTAAGGGCGCTTACGCGGGAAAGCGTGGGGGACGTGCGCCAGCAGTATGACGCTGACCGTGCCGCCGTTGAACCGCTGCTGCTGCGCATCGGCAGCGTGGTATACGCGGCGCAGCGCGCGCTGGAAACCGGCGATTTCGCGGCGCTGGGCGCGCTGGCGGACGAAAACCATGCGCTGCTGCGCCAGCTTACCCTGTCATCGCCGGAACTTGAACGCCTGGTGCTGGCCGCGCGTGCGGGTGGCGCGCTGGGCGCAAAGCTCTCTGGCGGCGGTCGCGGCGGCAACATGATCGCCTTCGCGCTGCCAGGCTCCGCTTCGCGGGTGGAGCAGGCCGTTTTGCAGGCGGGTGCCGCGCGCGCCTTTACGGTAACGCTGGGTGCCACACCGGGGGAGGGCTAACCCATGCTGACACTGCTACAGATTGATGGCGCGCTGATCACAGACCTGACCACCCCCAACACCGTCCGCCGGGAGCATCTGGAGCGGATCGCGGGCGAGATCGCCGCGGGGATGGAAATGGTGGCCGATGGTGCGATGATGGTGTGTCATGGCTGCGGGTCATTCGGCCTGCGCGCCATCGAACATCACCACACGCGCGACGGCGTAAGCACGCGCGAGCAGTGGTGGGGCTTTGCGGAGATCGCATCGGCAGCGGCGGAACTTAACGCGCAGGTTGCGGCGGCGCTGCGCGCTGTCGGCGTCCCGATTCTGCGCGTCCAGCCGTCTGCGTCTGCCCTGGGCAGCGATGGCCTGCTGACACATCTGGCGCTGGATGCGCTGCGGCGCGCGCTCGAATTCGGCATTGTGCCGCTGCTGTATGCCGATGTGATGCTGGACCGTGTGCGCGGCGGTACGGTGCTGAGCGTGGAACAGCTCACCCGCTACCTTGTTCAGCATCTGGCGGTTGACCAGGTGCTCGCCGTAGGGCTGACAGACGGCGTGTGTACGACAGACGGCGCGTTTATCCCCTACCTGACCCCCGAAGCCTACAGCACGCAGGGGGCGACGCTCACCGGCCCGGCGCATCTGGCAGACCTCGTCGCGTTGGTACGCCAGTCCCCCGGCGTGCAGGTGCGCATCATCGACGGCCTGACATCGGACCTGCTGAGCGCGGCGATCAGTGGGCAGCCGCAGCCAGATCTGCTGGCCAGTACGGTCATTCGCGCGCATCCGCCAGCGTCGTCAGGGTCATAACCAGTGCGGTGAGGGCCGCGCCCGGTGCCACGCTCACCCAGGGCGCATCGCGCAGCACGGCGCGGCCCTCTGCCAGCATCAGGCCCCACTCTGCGGCACCTGTGCCAAAGCCCAGGAACGCGAGCGCGGCGCTGTTGAGCAGGCTGTAACTGAAGATGACCGTCGCATAGGCCGCCAGAACGGGCAGCGCGTTGGGCAGCACATGGCGCGCTGTAACGCGCAGCTCGTGCGCGCCCGCCGCGATCGCGCTTTCGATGTACGGCTCTGCCCGAATCTGGTCTGCCAGCCCGCGCGCGACCTGCACACAGGGGGCGACCTGGGCCAGCCCCACCCCCAGCGCCACGCCTTCCACGCCCACCAGCGTTAAGACGACGAACGCCAGCAGCAAACCCGGCAGCGCCAGCAGCGCCAGGTTCAGCGTGTCCAGCGCCTGCGCCCAGGGACCGCGCGCCAGCAGGCCGAGCGACATCCCCGGCACGACGGCGATGAGCGTGGCCGTCAGCGCGGTGAGGAACGTCGTGCGGCCCCCCACCAGCACCCGGCTGAGCACGTCACGCCCGAACATATCGGTGCCGAGCAGATGCGCGCCGGACGGCGGCTGCATGGGGCTGCCCGGATCGGTTTGCATGGGGTCGAAGGGTGCCAGCGCGGGCAGCAGCAGCAGCAGCACGAGCGTGAGCAGCGCCAGCGCCGCAGGCAGGCGAAAAGCTGACGGACGGGTCATGGGCGGCCTGCTTATGTCACCCGCAGGCGCGGATCGGCGAGACGACGCAGCAGGTCGGCAGCCGTGTTCACCAGCAGATACGCCAGCACGCCCACGATCACGACCCCCTGCACCACCGGGTAATCGCGCCGCCAGACCGCATCCAGCAGCAGCCGTCCCATGCCGGGCCGCAGGAACAGGCTTTCGATGATGACCGTGCCACTCAGCAGAAATCCCGCCTGCAGCGCCATGACGCTGAGGGCGGGCGGGAGGATGACAGGCAGCACATGCCGCGCCACGATCTGGCGTTCGCGCAGGCCTTTGGCCCGTGCCATCCTCACGTAACCCGAACGCTGCGCGGCCTGCGCGCTGGCCAGCACCACCCGCGCGACAGCCCCGGAAGTGTGAAAGGCCAGCACCAGCACGGGCAGCGCGTCGCCGGTGCCGAACGCCATCAGGGCCAGCGTCCCGGTCCAGTACACTGGCACGCTTAGCGCCAGGGTCATGGCCAGCCGTGCCGCGTGCGTGACGATGCCGCCCGATGCCGCTGCCAGGCCCAGCGCCAGGCCTGATGCCGCCGCCAGGGGAAAGGCAGCCGCCGCCAGCGCCAGGGTGGGCGGCAACGCCGCGCTAATCAGCTCGCTGACGGGCACACTGCGGCTCAGCGAGACGCCCAAATCCCCGCGCAGCAGCGCCCCCACATAGCGCGCGAACTGTACCGGCAGCGGTTGGTCCAGGCCCAGCCGCGCCCGCTGCTCGGTGAGGTACGCGCTGCTGGCGTCGCTTTCCGCAAAGGCCGCCGAAATGGCGTCGCCGGGAATGAGGCGCAGGGCGAAAAATACCAGCACCACCGCCAGCGCCAGCGCCAGCAGACGGTTCAGGACCGGGGTCATGAAGCGCTCTGGCGCGCGTTCGCCATGATCGGGAACCAGCCGTAGGCATCGAAGATCAGCCCATCGATTCTCGCGTCGGCCCCGTTGAGGTTCATCACATCGCGGATGGGCAGCACAAGCGCCTCTTGCATGATGAGCGCCTGCGCCAGCGCGTACTGCACGCGCCGCACTTCCGGATCCTGCGCCCACAGCGCCTCGCGCAGCATCGCGTCGAGCTGCGGGTTGCTGTAGCCGATCCAGTTGCGGCTGCCACCTGTCGCGTAATAGGTGGAGAGAAACGCCGGGTCTAGCCCGGACGTGTTGAAGGCCACCAGGTTAAATGCACCGCCGTTCACGGCATCGCGCAGCGTGGGGAAGTCTGGCACGGGGATCAGCGCCGCCTCTATGCCCAGCGCGCGCCACTGGTCCTGCAGGAGCTGCGCGACTGCTGGCGTCGAACTCCAGGGCGGCACAATAACGGAAACCTGAAGGTTGCCGCCGCCGCCATCGTCCAGGTAGCCGCTGCCGTCGGCGTCGCGCAGGCCAATGGACTCCAGCAGCGCCCGTGCCTGGGCAACGTCATAGGGGTAGAGGCTTTCGACCTGGGCGCTGTAGAACTGGGTCACGCGCGCCAGGGGGCCGTATGCAGCCGGCGAAAAGCCCTGAAACACCAGGTCCGCGATGGCGGCGCGGTTGGTGCCATAGAGCAGCGCCTGCCGAAACACGACATTGTCTGTTGGGTAGCGGCGGGTGTTCAGCAGAAACTGCTGCGGCTGGCCTGGGATCCCGGCGCGGATGATGCGGATCTGGGCGCTGCCCGTCAGGTTGCGGGCGTCGGTTGGTGGCAGTTCACCCATAATCTGCGCGGTGCCTTCTTCCAGCGCCACGATGCGCGTGGGCGGATCGGTATAGAAGCGGTACTCGATAGCGGCAACAGGCTCCCCGGTCGTGTCACCCGTCGCCGTGAAGGCAGGCCCCCAGGCATAATCAGGATTGCGCGCGATGACGACGCGCGTATCTGGAACATATTCCACCCAGCGGTATGGCCCGGTGCCCACCTGGTGAAACTGGTAGCGTTCCAGCGGGTATTCTGCCAGCGCTGCCGGGCTGGCCATCCCCAGGTAGACCTGGCTGAAACTGTCCAGCAGCGGGCTGTACGGTTCAGCCAGCCGCAGTTCGATCGTAAAATTGTCCACAACCTCATAACTGCTCAACGGCCCCAGCAGGGGCAGCGCTGCCTGGGACTGCGTTTCTGGCGCGCGGATACGGTCGAGGTTAGCGGCCACGGCCTGGGCATTAAACGGTGTGCCGTCATGAAAGATGACATCCTGGCGCAGCCGGAAGGTGTAGGTCAGGCCGTCGTCAGAGATCGTCCATTCCGATGCCAGGCCGGGCACAAAGGCTTTGGTGGCAGGGTCGCGGTAGACCAGCGTATCATAGACCTGGCGCAGCACGATGCCAAGCTCTGACGATTGGTGGCGGTGCGGGTCGAACCCGCTCGGCGACAACGTCAGGCCATACACGATGCGATCTGCGGGTGTTTGGGCTGGGGCAGCAGGCTGGCACCCGGCAAGGACGGTGGCAGCCAGTACCAACAGAACCTGAATGGTGAAAGACAGTCTTCGTGTTGCGTTTATCATCTGTATGCTCTTAGGGTTACTTCGCGTGATCTTCTCAAGACAGCAAATTTCGGTTACGATTCCGGGATGTGCATCCGGGATATGCATCCGGGATGTGCATCCGGGATATGCATCCGGGATGTGCATCCGGGTTAGGCTGGACACGCCGGATTTGCTGGTGGCCAACGGTCATGGGCGCACCTGGAAGCCTGAGGCGCACAGTGTACCACAGTTGAGATGTGAGGTCATGCGTGACATTATCTGGTGACTTCCGGCTGCTAACGCCGCCGCGTGAAGAAGAAGAAATTTATCCCTACCGCCGCGTGTGGCGCAGCCTGGTGCTGGAAGCCGGTGTGCTGTTCGCTGTGGCGGTGGTGGCGTTTGTGCTGGTCAACTTTCTGGGCCTCACGCCGCCAGAGCCGCTTACGTTTCCGCTGGCGCTGGCGCTAACGCTGCTGCCGCTGGCGCTGTGGGTGGCGTTTTCGCTGTCGGCAGAGCGCAGCGTTCCAGAGCCGCGCCCGCTGCTGCTGCCGGTGCTGGTGATTTCTGCGCTGGTCGCGAAGGCGGTGGGCATTCCGTTTGTGGAGGAAACGCTGCGGGTGGAGGAATGGTTGTCGCTGGCCAGCGCGGTGGATCGCATCATCGGCTATGCGTTCACGGTGGGTGTGGTACAGTCTCTGCTGATGTACCTGGTGCTGCGCGCCATGATCTGGTCTTACGGGATGCGCACGCGCCTGGATACCGTCGCCTATGCGGTGACATGCGCCCTGGGTTATGCGACGGTGGTCAACCTGAACTTCCTCTTCGATTTCGCGCCGCCGCTGGATGTGACCGCCATCCGGGTGTTTTCGACCATCGCGCTGCACTACGCTGTGGGGCTGATTCTGTCTTACGGGCTGGCACAATCGCGCTTTGCTAACGCTGCCGCGGTGCTGCTGCCGCTGGTGATGGCGCTGGCGTCGTTCGTGACCGGGGTGGCTATCCCGCTGCGCGCCGGTCTCGTCAATGCGTCGGTATCGCCCGCCGCGCTGGCGTTCACCGTGCCCAGGCCGCTGTTTGGGCTGGTGTTCTCTGCGGTGCTGCTGGCCGGTGTGGTGTATGTCGCGTGGTTTCTCTATACCAACGCAGAGCGCGAAGAACGCGAAGCACGTTCCGCGCGCGAATTGTAAAGCGGCCAATGCACGATCTTTCGCAAGTTTTGCAGCACGGGGGCAACAATGCAGTTCGGTGATCTTTTCGGTGCGGATCTGACCGGCAACCAGCGCTGGGGGCATTTTCTGGCGCTGGCCTTCTGCGCGGCAGCGCTGCTGATTGGCCTGAACCTGCGCGACAGCACCCTTTATGCAACCAACGACTATATTGATGTTGAGGCTGGTATTCGCGCGCAGTATCCGGCAGACTGGCTCGTCGATGCGGCAGATCTGGGTGAAGACTACATTTTCCGCGCGCGGGATATGTCGTCCAGCGGGTTTAAGACCACCATGCAGATCAGCGTTTACCCGTTCACGCAGGGCATGAGCGCCATCAACGTGCTTACGGATCTGGCGCTGGTGCGCCTGCAGACGTTTTCGAATTACACCATCCTTGAGACGGTGCCCTATACCCTGCCCGGCGCAGAAACGGGCGCGAACAGCGCCACGCTGCAGGAGTATACCTTTGTTTTCAACGAGCTGAATCCTTTTCTGCAATCGATTCCTGTGGTGGTGCGTGGGCGCGATGTGGTTGTGGTGCGGCGTGGACAGGCCGTGCTCATCACGTTCCAGGCAGACGCCCGCACCTACACCCGCGATCTTGATTTGTTCGACCGTTTTCTGACGAGTTTAGAATTCTGACCCTATGTGCAAAAGACTGTTTCTGATCGTTGGCCTGCTGCTGCTGGGACTGGCCCATACGCCTGCCGCCAGCGCCCAGCCCTTTGACGTGCAGCGCATCGCGCGCGCCACCGTGTTTATCTACCAGATGCAAAGCGGCCTTGCGCGCCCGGTGATTACGTGCGTCAGCAGCGGTACACTGGTCAGCCGCGATGGTCTGATCCTGACGAACGCGCACAGCACCGTCACAAACGCGGATTGTCCTGGCGACACGCTGGTTGTGGCGCTCAGCATCGTCCCAGGGGAGCCCCCGGTGATGGAGTACCAGGCGGAGGTTGTGCAGGCCAATCCGGGCCTGGATCTGGCGCTGCTGCGCATCACCCGCGATTTCGACGGGCGGCGCATCGACCCCAATGCCCTGTTTCTGCCGTTTGTAGAGGTTGCGGATTCCAGCAGTGTGGCGCTGGATGACACGATTACCATCTTCGGCTACAGCGGTTTGGGCGACAGCCCTGTGGCGGCTGCCACCGCGACGATCATCGGCTTCACGGCAGAGCCAAGCGGCGGCGAACGCTCGTGGTTCAAGGTGCTGGTTCAGCCGGGGTCTGCGGCAGGCGAAGCAGACCCGCTGCGCGACCTGCCTGGCACGATGTCTGGCGGGGGGGCTTATAACCGCGCGGGACTGCTCATCGGCATACCCACCACCGCGCCCATCACCGGCAGAACGCCGGGTGCCACATGCACCGCGGTTCAGGACAGCAGCGGGGATGGACTCATTAACCAGAGCGACGCCTGTATCGCGCTCGGCGGGTCCATTAACGCGCTGCGCCCGTCCAACTTTGCGCAACCCCTGCTGCGCAGTGCGTCGCTGGGGCTGATGCTGACGGGACAACAACAGACCGCCCCATTCACTGGTTTCTCAGAACCCGGCTTCAGCCGTCTGTTCTTCGCGCCGTCCGTCACGGACGGGATGCCGTCCACCGTGCTCAGCCGCCTGCCTGCTGGCAGCACCAGCCTGTACCTGTTCTTTGATTATGCCAACATGCGCCCGGAAACGGTTTACGAGCTGCGCGTGACGCTTAACGGGGTGGTCAATCCTGTATTCAGCCTGGCCCCGGTGCGCTGGAGCGGCGGTTCCAGCGGCCTGTGGTATGTGGGCAGCAGCGGCCAGGTGTGGCCCAACGGAACTTACGAATTCACGCTGTTCATTGATGGCGAGGTGGCAGGTACGCTGCCGCCGATTACGGTGGGCGGTACTGCGGAACCGACCCCGGCGTTCAGCAGCCTGGTCTTCGGTATCCGCGAGGGGACCACCATTTACGGCAACGGTTATGTGCTGAGCACCGGTAATGTGGTGGATGGCCAGTTCATCTACAACAACATGCAAAACGGCATGCGCTGGACTGGAATCTGGTATTATAACGGGCAGGAAGTTCAGCGCAGCCCGAATAATGCCGAGTGGACTTCGGAGGGTCCCAACGGCGTTCAGACCACCGCCATTCGCGTGGACAGCGGCCTGCTGCCGGGGCGCTACCGGCTGGCGCTGTACCTGGATGACCGCCTGGCCGCGACCGCCGATTTCACGGTTGCCGGGGTGCGCGGCGAAGACGGCCTGCCGCGCGCCTTCTCCAACGTCCGGTTTGTGGTGGCAGATACGCCCGAAGAGGCGCTTTCGGCGCGTGCGGTGACGAGCTTCACCAACCCCATTCAGACCCTCTTTGCCCTCTTTGACTGGGATCAGATCGCGCCTGGCTCATTGTGGCGGATGCGCTGGCTGGTGGATAACCAGATCTTTTACGACCAGCTCGTACCCTGGAACGGCAGCGACAGCGGGCAGAATTATATGATTTCGCTGAGCGCGCCGGGGGCAGTTCCAGACGGCACGTATACGATGGAACTGCTGATCAACGAGCGCCCGATGGCGCGGATTCAGGTGGGGCTGGGGGTGGGGCAGCTCCGCATAGACCCGTTCGCCCGTGCGGAGGGGGTGCTGCTGCGCGGCCAGGTGCTGGACGCCAATTCGCGCCTGGGTATTCCCGGCGTGACTGTGATGATCATCAGCGAAGAATTTTCGATTGAGGACTTTGTGTGGGACGAAGACCAGATCTATGCCCTGTCCATTACGGACCGCAGAGGGCGCTTTCAGATCGACCGCCCGCTGGCCTATGAAGCCCCTTACAGCTTCCTCATCGCGGCAGACGGCTATCTGCCGATCCCGGCGGACGGTGTGACGGTGGATGCAGAGTCGCCCAACCCGCTTGATATGACCATTTACCTGACGCAGGACGGATAGCGCCAGACCGCGTGAGGAGCGAGGACGAACGACGATGAACGAGAAACAGCGGCTTGATGTGGTGCTGCACCAGCGTGGTCTGGCACCCAGCCGCGAAAAAGCCCGCGCCATGATCATGGCGGGTGAGGTGATGCTGGCGGGTCAGATTGTGGATAAGCCTGGCGCACGCGTCGCCCTCGATGCCGATCTTACCGTGCGTGCCAGGCCGCGCTTCGTCAGCCGGGGGGGGGATAAGCTGGCCGGGGCGCTTGAAGCCTTCGCGGTGAGCGTGGAGGGGCGCATCTGCGCGGATGTGGGCGCAAGCACAGGCGGTTTTACCGACTGCCTGCTGCAGAACGGCGCGGCGCGGGTTTATGCCATCGATGTTGGTTATGGCCACCTGGATTATATGCTGCGCCAGGATCCGCGTGTGGTGGTCATGGAACGGGTGAATGCCCGCTATGTGGCCAAGCTGGACGAACCGGTGAGCCTGGCCGTGATGGATGCCTCGTTTATCTCGCTGAAGCTGCTGCTGCCGGTTGTGCTGGCCTGGCTTACGTCCCCGGCAGATGTCATCCCACTCATCAAGCCACAGTTCGAGGCGGGCAAGGACGATGTGGGCAAGGGCGGCGTGGTGCGCGATCCCGCTGTACACCGGCGGGTGCTGCGTGAGGTGCTGCACGCGGCCCAGGGGCAGGGGTTCAGCGTGCGCGGCCTGATCGCATCGCCGCTGAAGGGCCCGGCAGGCAACACCGAATTTCTGGCGTGGCTGCGCCGGGGTTACCCGGACGAACCGAGCCTGGATGTGGACGGCCTCATAGACCCTGTAGTGAATCCCTGACCCGTTTCTGCTATACTGAACCTCAATTACTATAGATGATGGAACATCATGAGTCGGAACAATATACGTAACTTCTCAATTATCGCGCATGTGGATCATGGCAAGAGCACGCTTGCGGATCGCATGCTTCAACTGACACAGACCGTTGCAGACCGCGACATGCAGGAACAGCTTCTGGACAATATGGATCTTGAACGTGAACGCGGCGTGACGATTAAAGCTTCGGCAGTGCGGATGATGTACACGGCGCGCGACGGCCAGGAATACATCATCAACCTTATCGACACACCCGGACACGTCGATTTCACCTACGAGGTGAGCCGCGCGCTCCAAGCGTGCGAAGGGGCGGTGCTGGTGGTGGACGCCAGCCAGGGCATCGAGGCGCAAACCCTCTCCAACGTCTACCTGGCGCTGGAACAGAACCTGGAGCTTGTGCCAGTCATCAACAAAATTGATCTGCCTGCCGCGCGCCCGGACGAAATCGCCAAAGAGGTTGAGGATCTGCTGGGCATAGACGGCGACGAGATGCTGCGGATTTCGGCCAAGATGGGCCTAGGGATCGAGGATGTGCTTGAGCGCGTTGTCGCCAATGTGCCGCCGCCGTCTGGTGACGAAGACGCCCCTATGCGTGCCCTGGTGTTTGATTCGCACTACGACGCCTACAAAGGCGTGATCGCCTATGTGCGCGTGATTGACGGCCACCTCGCGCGCCGTGACCTGCTGAAGCTGATGGCGACAGAGGCGCGTTTCGAGCCGGTAGAGATTGGGGTGTTCAGCCCTGGCATGCGCCCGGTGGACTCGCTTTCGGCGGGTGAGGTGGGCTATAT